>DAOWCW010000031.1 GCA_030639395.1 archaeon | reverse complement strand
ACCCATGATTCATCTTCCCAGAAAAAAGCAGAGACTTCGGCAACAAGTTGCATGATTTACTCCGTAAACCAAATCGAACCCATGATTCATCTTCCCAGAAAAAAGCAGAGACTGGGAATCGAACCCAGGATCAGCGGGTTGCAGCCGCTTGCCTTACCGCTTGGCTATCCCTGCATAAAAACTTGAGATGAAGAATTCTTTTAAACTTAACTAAAGCACTTAATTTTCGCTATATCTTTTTGCCACAAATTTTGGACCAAAAATCCGAATTTTTCATAATGCAGGCATGATCCTGTTTTTTCTGTAGAGCTATTATTTGCTTCTATATATTTTTGTAACCTAGAGTTATTCCATATTTCTATTTCTGCTTCTCTTCCGTCTTTAAAAGTTATTTTTTTCATTTGATGCCTTTAGAACTCTGAGGCGATTCTTAACCATCATCTCAACGCTCCCGGCAGGATTTGAACCTGCGGCTTCCAGCTTAGAAGGCTGGCACTCTATCCAGACTGAGTTACGGGAGCTTATTATTAGGTGTTAGATTTGATTTTTAAGTTTGTTGGCAAAGAATAAAAAGTCCTTTTTGGTTAATAATTTATGGCAGAGAGAATTGAATTAACGTTTTTAGGGACTGGTTCGGCTATTCCTACTCGGAGGCGGAATCATCTGGCTATGTTGTTGAAATATAAGGCCGAGAATATTTTGATTGATTGTGGTGAGGGGACACAACGGCAGTTTCGGAAGGCGGGTTTGAATCCTTGTAAGATTATGCGGATTTTGATTACGCATTGGCATGGGGATCATGTTTTTGGGTTGCCTGGGATTTTGAATACTTTGAGGTTGAATGGGTATAATAGGAAATTGGAAATTTATGGACCTAAGGGGACTAAGGAATGGGTTCGGAAATATTTGGATTTGGTTGGAAAAAGAGGTGAGGATTTGGATTTGAAGGTTAGTGAGATTAAGAGTGGGATTATTTTTGATGAAGGTGAATATTTTGTTGAGGCTAAGGAGATGGATCATGATTGTCCGGCTGTGGGGTATTCTTTTGTTGTGAGGGAGAAATCACGGTTGGATACCGGGAAGTTGAAGAAGTTGAAGATTCCTAATTCTCCACTTATTGCTGAGTTGGCTAAAGGTAAGGTTGTTGAGATTGATGGGAAAAAAGTAGATGGGAAGAAGTTGCTATATAAGGAGGTAGGGAGGAAGGTTTCTTTTGTAATGGATACTCGGTATAATGAGAATGCTGTTAAGTTGGCTAGGGGTGCGGACTTGTTGGTTTGTGAGGCGACTTTTTCCAAAAAAGAGAGTGGGGAGTTGCTTGAGAATAGAGCGCATTTGAGTTCTGTTGAGGCTGCTGGGATTGCTAAGAAGGCGAAGGTTGAAGGATTGGCTTTGGTTCATTTGTCGCAGAGGTATGAGGGAATTCCTAAGATTATATTAGAAGAGGCTAGGGAAGTTTTTGAGAATGTTGTTGTTCCTGAGGATTTGGATAGGGTTGAACTTTGATTTCTGACAAAAATTTTATATTGCGAACTTTTCTATTAGGAACCAATACTATTTTTTATTAAAGTTATCACTAACTGTAGATTTTCTGAGAAGTTCAAAGTCTGAGCTAAAACAATCAGACGAATGCTCAAATTTAGTTAGCTGAAGGTGAGATAAAGACGATTGTGTCGCCTCGGAGGAAAGTCAAGCCGTAACTTGTTGTTTGTTCTCCGTTCTCTACTGCTTTAGCACCTTCGAGGACCACGTTGATGTGGATGTCGAATGCTAAAAGAGTTCCGACAAATTGTTTGCCGTCTTTCAACTGAACTAAAATCTCTTTACCTTTTGCTGAATTCAGCAAATCTAAAGGTCTATCGATTCCGTTTACCATGAGGTTGAGTGATTGTTTCGGTTTTTAAAAGTTTTGGAAGGGTTTTTTATTTTGGAGTAAGCTTTTTATATTGGGTTGTCCTTGAGTTTTTATGAGGTGTGTTTATGATTTCGTTGATGAATGATACTCGTGTAGTATTTTTGATTTGGTTTGTTTTTGCCGCTGTTGTAGTTGCTAGTATTTTGATTTTTATTGAGATTCGAACAAAGAGGAAGATGGAAGCTAAGGCTACTAAGAGGAGGGAGAAGACACCGATTGATAGAATGAAGATTGTTCTATCTAAGGCTGGGGATGTTAAGAATAAGTTGGATGTCGTTGGAAAGACTGCTAAGAATTATTTTAAGGAAGAATATGGATTGTCTTTGAAATCAGATTATAGTGAATTGGCTAGGGATTTTGAGAAGATGGGTAAGAGTTTAGAGGTTGAATTTTGTGAGGGAATGTTTGAATTGTATTACTCTGGTAAGGATTTGACGGAGAAAAGGGTTGAGGATCTTGGGGAAATGTTATATGAGATTTGTAGGAAAAAGAAGATTGCCAAAGACATATCTAATGTTCCTAGTTTTTGGGATAGGATTGATAGAGTTCTTTTTGGGATAAAAGATTTTGTTGGTAAGAAGATTGATGAATATACTGTTGCTCGACGTGAAAAATTAGAAAGGAAGGCTCGTGTTGTGGAGAGGCAGGATCATGAGTTGGTGAGTTGGGTTAGAAAGGCGATTCGTATGGGGCATGATAAAATGAAAGTTTTTAATTTGTTGAGTGATGGGAAGCGGAGTAAACGTGACGTAAAGAAGGTTTTGAAAGTTTATGAGAAAGAGGCTAAGGTTATTGAAAAGCAGTTGAATAATAAAGTGACGATGGCTGGTGGGGGTTCAGGGGTTGCTCAGAGAATTATTCAAAAAGAAAAAGATCGTATTGAGGGGGCGATGGTTTAGTAAGGTAATTAAATGGGGTTTTTATTAGAGTGTTATGGGGAGTAAAGTTTGGGCATTTGTTAATTGGGGTTTTTTAGTTGTTGTAATTTTTATTGCGATTTGGATGGTTTGGGGTTTTCCTCAGGGTGGAGAGGATGATGGTGAGGTTGTTCTGCCTGAAGATTGTATTGATGTTAATGATCTTGAAGGTTTTGAATATGAGGCATGTTATGATGCTTATTGGGAGACGATTTTTTTGAAAGTAAGTCGTGATAAGGCGGAGTATCAAATTGATAATTTGGATATTTCTTTTGTTGATCTTGCTTCGCAATTTTATTCTTTGGATGTTCCAGGGGCTGGGGAGGAGATGGCGTATAGGATTTTGGCCAAGAAGAGTCCTGGTAGTGTTAAGATTGTGTTAGATGTCGTTCAGGATTTTTCTGGATCGGTATGTGGGGGCAAGAGTGTTTTTGTAGGCTATTGTCCTGCTGGTACTGGGGGAGAAGGAGTAGATGTTTCGATAAGTCCAATTGGCGGTATTGGTATTAGAGATTTTATAGAGGTTAAAGATTTTCCTGATTTTGCTTCAGACGTTATTGTTATGGATTTGGTGGAGAAGGAGGCTATTTGGGAGTCGACTTGTAAGTCGAATTGGGATTGTGGCGAGTGGGAGGCATGCGAGGAAGGGGTTCAGCGACGGAGCTGTAAGGATTTAAATAACTGTATTATTCCTACTGACTCTCCTGTTAGTGTGCAAAGATGTGATGGGAGCTGTATTGAAAATTGGGAATGTGAGTGGACTGGCTGTGAAGATGGTATAAGTGTTCCAGAGTGTCGGGATTTGAATAGTTGTGGGACATCATTCGATATTCCTAAAGAGTTGTCTTGTGAGGAGAGAGGAGTATGTCTTCCTAATATAGTTTGTTCTGATTGGACTGAGTGTGATGTTGATTATGATTTTATTGATTTGGTTGGATATGATCAGGTGATGCATCTTGATGGGAGCAAAACTAGACTTTGTATTGATAAGAATGGTTGTGTTGCGACGCAGAAAGAGGAAAAAGTTTGTTCGATTGGTGTTGATATTTATACAAAGAGATTTGAGCGATGTGGGGAGGATTATATCGGAGTTTACAATGTTTTGGATAATAGTACTTTAGCTATTTTGGAAGAGGGAGTTGGTGAGAAAACTTATTTGAATATTTATTTTAATGATCAAGATGGAGTTTATTGTGATTTTTGTTTTGATGGCGAGATGAATGGGGATGAAGAGGGTTTGGATTGCGGAGGAAGTTGTCGGAAGTGCGAGGAAGATGTTTATGTTGAGAGGAATTGGTGGGATTTTATTTTTGATTTCTAATAAAAATAGTTGAATTTGTAGTTTTGTTTTAAAAAGTTCAAGCAAATTATTCAGCTTTTATATTGTGACTATAAGTTGGTTGATATGGCTCTACCGAGTGCTGACCTCGGGACCTCCGCCTCATGAGAGCGGCGCTCTACCGCTGAGCTATAGAGCCATTATTATAATATTTGTTTTAGTTTAAAAGATTTGTTATTTCATTAATTTTATATATGAGCTTTTCTATTTTGTTTTATGGTTTTAGGTGATATGATGGATAATCTGAGTGAGTTGATTTCGATTTTGCCGGTTGAGGTTAGTGATAAGGTTTTGGAGTTAATTGTTGTTTTGAAGGCTTTGGGAATTGCTGCGATTGCTTATATTATTTATGTTGTCGTTATAGGATTTCTTACTTATCGTAGGATTAAGAAGGTAGATCATATTGAGAAGAAGGCGGATGCGATTGGTAAGAAAGTTGATTCTATTGATAGGAAATTGGGTAAGTTGCTTAAGAAAGGATAGTTGTTTCTAGGGGAATTTCTATAACTGATACATTTACTATTTTTCCTTCTTTGTTTTCGAATTCTTCGCTTCCGATGGATATGTTTTTTACAGAGATGTTTTTATTTTCTAAAAATTTTCTTCGTGCAACTTCTGCTACATCTACTCCTTTTGAAATGAATTTTCCTCGTGCCTTAATTGTTACTTTTTTTGCTCCGCTGTTGAATTGCATTACAACGCCTGTTACATAATTCATAAATGGCTTGCCGCCGATGAAGATAGAATGCTCTTCTGGGTTTTTTGTTTTTTCTGTTGTCATTTTATTGTTCGTTGTCGTCTATGATTGTCTTCGTGTTGCATTTTAGCCTTGCAATATATCCTGCGATTTTGTTTCGCATTTTTTTGCTTGGAAGTGTGCTACCTAAGGCTTTTTTATTTTCTTCGAATGTTTTTCCGAATGTTTCGCTTGATTGTTCAAGAAGTTGTTTAGACGTTCTTTTTACTAGTGTTGGCTTGATTCTTCCCATGGTTATGGATAAAAAAATCAATTTATAAGTATTGTGGTTAATGATTTTTAATTACTGGTTTGGAGCTAGGAATTATTTGGAGAGTTGTGTTTTTATTATTTTAATTTATTGATTTTTATGAGTTTTTGATGTGCTCGAATTGTGTCTAGGAGTTTTTTTGTGAGATCTCCTTTTGTTATGATTTGGTATGAGAGATTTTTTTTGTCGGCTGTTTTGTAACATTTTAGGAGTTCAGTTTCGTTGATTCGGGCTTTATTGAAAGCAAAGAGCATTGAGTTTTTTTCGTTTGATTTTATTATTGCTATAACTTTCCTTTTGTCGACTTCTTCTATTGTTGTGATTGTCGTGTTTTGAATTTTTAGGAATTGTTCTATTTCTTCTAGGAAGGATTTCGAAGATGTGGTTTTCTCTTTTGATATTCTTGCAGGGTCTTTTTTATTTTCGGTTGGGGTAGATTTTTTTTCGAAGATGTTTTCTATTTTTTTGGATTTTTCTTTGGCTTGTCTTATTTCATCTTTTTTGACTTCCCATGCTTTTGGAACGATGTCGTTTTCGGTGGTTGGATCGTGTTTATTATGAGATTGTTTTATTATGAGGTTGTTTTTGGTGACATGAGCTTCTTCTTTCTTTTTTGGAGAGAGGATTTCATCTATTTTTTCTTGTGGTGTAAATGCATATTTCCAGATTATTTTATCTCGGAATTTGAATGGAATTGCGAAATCTTTTATGTTTCTTAGGGCGACTCTTGTTGCGGGTTCTTCAT
The DNA here is from genome assembly GCA_030639395.1 of archaeon. The sequence goes on along the minus strand of DAOWCW010000031.1, from coordinate 2,305 downwards.
CTTCATCTGTGATTATTTTCTTGGATTTTAATTTTTCTTGTGCTTCTTTTTCTATTGGTTTTAGGTTGTCGGTCTTTTCTTCTAGTTTTTCTTCTTGTGTGGGTAGGAGGTATAGTGGTGATGCTCCGATTTTCATATGGGAGGTTTTTATTGCTTTGGTGCTTAGGAGTTCTGAGAGGATTGCTGAGGCGAAGACTGGATCCATTTGGATTGCTCGTGCGACTTGGACTGGGAGAGAGGGTCCTTGTGCTTCTAGGAATTCTAAGATTTTGTTTTTCTTTTCTTGGATGTCTATCATATGGCTTGAGAGTTAGGGACAGTTATAAAGATTTTTATATTTTATATTTTTTAAATTAGACTGGGTTTCTATGGCTGTGTCCATTTGATTTCGTAGTATGAAATTTGGTTTTCTTCATCTACGATTGCGATGAGGAGGTTTTTTTTGGTTGAATGTGCAACTCGGTTTTTTGCAGCGAAGTCTTGCCATTTTATGGATTGATTTTCTTGTGTTGGATAGCAGAGCCATTTGGAGTGGGATTTAGTTACTTGTTTTCCCTTTTCGTAGACTCTGAATTCGGCTCCAAATTTTAGTGCGGTTTTTACGATGTAGCTTTTTTTTCGAAGGTCTTTGAAGACTGTGTAGTTTTCTTGGAAGTTTTTGTTTAGCTTGGTGAATTTTTTTAGGAGTTGGTTTTCTGTTAGGGGAATGTTTCTGAAGTTGATTGCTTGCATTTTGTTTTCTTGGACTAAGAAAAGGGTTTCATAGATTGAGTAGAGGATTTTTTGGTTTAATTTTTCTCCGAAATGGGATTTCTGATAGAGGGCATGAGCTTCGCTAGAGTTGGATGTGACTTGGTTTGCTAGGAGAGTGGCTTGGATTTTTTTCATTGTGTTTGGGTTTGTATAGCCCCACCAGGATTCGCCTTCGCTTCAAAGAAGCTCGGACACGGAAATTGAAATTTCCTGAGAAAAATGTAAACATTTTCCTCAAACCTATCGGTTCTCATTTCTGTTGTGACTTATAGCCCCACCAGGATTCGAACCTGGGTCACGAGAGTCAGAGTCTCGTATCCTTGACCACTAGACTATGGGACTTTAGTTTAGGATGTGCGGTTTGGTTTTAAAGTTTTTGGCAGACTAAAACTTTATAAAGTGAAATTTGAATTAGTTATTCATGAAGAGATCTAGTAGAAGATGGAAGAAGAAGGGTCAGATGCGTTGGAAATGGCAGCGTAAGAGGCTTAAGAAAGAAAAGCGTAAGAGAAAGATGAAGAGAAATAAGTAGGGTTAGTTTTGTGAAGAGTTGATAGGAATTGATATGACTAAGATAATAGATAGGGTGTTTTTTGACTGGGGTAAGGATAGGATATTTGGGTGGCAGCTTTTTACTAATTTTAAGAAAGTTGCTGGAATGGCTAATGCCCTTGAGTTGGGTTATGAGTTGCCTGATGTTGATGTTGTAGAAAGAGATGGGGTGTATTTTCTTTGCAAGGAGCAAAAGTCTAATACTAGGCAGTGGGGAGGGCATAGTAGAACTGCTGCTAGATACATTATTGGGAGGGGATTTTCTTGTAATTTGTGGGACAAGGATCGTCCTGGCGAGTTTAGAGATAGAAAGTATTATGAGATTAAAGATGCTGTTTTTCGGGACAGCTTAGTACCATATCCTTATTATGGGAAGTTAAAGGAAGTGGATGCTAGGGTGGTTGCTAAGAATTTGGGGGATTCAATATGGGAATTTCAGAGTTTTTTGGATTCTGGATTAAAGTGATTTTGTTTTGTATTTTTATCACAATAATCCTTATAAAGTTGAATTATGATTTTTAGGTATGAGTACGACTTTTAATTCGGAGGTGTGGACGGAGAAATATCGGCCGCAGGTTTTTGAGGATATGGTTGGACAGGAGGAGATTTTGAAGAGGGTTAAGAGCCTTGTGAATTCTATGAATATTCCGCATTTGTTGTTTGCTGGTCCGGCTGGTGTTGGGAAATCGACGTTAGCCTTGATTGTTGTGAAGAGTTTGTTTGGTGCGAGTTGGAGGGAGAATTATTTGGAGTTGAATGCTAGTGATGAGAGAGGTATTGATGTTGTTAGACAGAAGGTTAAGGATTTTGCTAGAACAAAGGCCTTGGGAGATGTTCCGTTTAAGGTTATTTTTTTGGATGAGGCTGATGCTTTGACGAGGGAGGCTCAGCAGGCTTTGAGGCGGACTATGGAGAATTATACTTCGACTTGCAGGTTTGTGATGAGTTGTAATTATTCTTCTAAGATTTTGAATCCGATTCAGACGCGGGCTGTTGTGTT
>DAOWCW010000013.1 GCA_030639395.1 archaeon | reverse complement strand
GAGATGCTTTGATTTTTCTGTATCGAACGAAGACAACTATAGATACTGCGATTATTGCGAAGAGTCCGGCTAGTAGAATTTGTTTTGCGAATTGGTCTCCTAGGTTCGGTGAGATTTGATCTATTTTTACGATTTCTAATTGGAAAGGGAGTGAGCCTGTTATTAAGATTGTTTGGAGTTGCTTCATTTCTGCTTTTGCGGATTCGATTGCCTCATTTCTTGTTGTACCTTGACCAGAACCTGATATTGAGATTTGTGTTGTTACGGAGCCTTTTAGAGATGTCCCGATGTTTAGTGATGATGTTAGTTTCTCGTCGATAAAGAAATCTAGTTTTTTACTCAAGTAAGATCCATTGATTGAAAGTTGGTCGGTTATATCTGCGTGTCGCTGTGCTGCTTCTTCAGATAGAAAAATTGTGAATTGAAAGTTGCATGCTTCTCCACCTTGGACTGCAAAACATTCTGTTACCATTGCATCTTGACCTGTTCGCCCTACGTGAGTTATGTCTTCATCTCCACCTATGAAAACTGTGTCGTTTCCTATTTTTGCCTCGAAGTGTCCTTGTTTTGCAATTAGTTCTTCTAGGTCATCGGGACTTGTTCCTGCGATTTCTATTCCCATTAGGTTGTCGCCTGAGGATGTTGATATTTTGAAGAATTTGACGTCGGAAAGTCCGTATACATTGAGTCGTTGTTCGGAGACTGCGATTAGATCATTTAGTTGTGCGTCATTTAGTGGGACATCTGCTTTAATGAATGCTCTTGCTCCTCCTCTTAGGTCTAATCCAGTTTTGATTTTTGTTAGTGGAATTTCTTCGAGTGAGATGTCGTCTGCTATTGTTTTGTCGTAGAGGTTTATAATTTCGGTTTGGTCTGTTTGTATTGTTAGTTTTGTTGTTTGGTTTTCTTCTAGGTTTGTAATTTGAGACATTGCTACGGAATAGTCTTTCATGGATTTTATTTCTTGATCATTGATTAATTGTATAATCATTCCTTCTCGTAATCCGTCTTGGAACACACTTGAATTTTGGTTAACTGATGTTACTATGAGTCCTTTTTGTATGGCTTGTGGCGGTATTCCGAAGATTGAGATTAGAGACAAGAGAACGACTATTATTAATATCCAGATTCTGAAAGTTATTTTCATCTATAAGTCTCCTGTGGGTTTCTAGAAATTTCTGCAACCATTTTATTTATTTTGAACATACCATTTAATTATTGAAGCATTTGTGATCCATGTGTTGAAAAGGTCGAAAGTTAGTCCGATTAGTAGGATTGTGAAGATTTGGTTTAGAACTGATTCAAATGAGTAGATTGCGATTAGAGCTGTTGTGATTCCGATGATGGAGGTAATTGTCATTGTTGTTCCGGTTTTGAATGCGCCGAGAAGTGCTTTATTTACGCTTTCTTTTCTTCTAAGGAGTCTTGTTGTTAGAAGGATATCAGTGTCGACGGAGTAACCGATTAGCATTAGAAAGGCGACGATTCCGGCTGTGGACATTTGCATTCCTAGAAAGTTGATTAGGGCTAATGTCATTACGATGCTTGAGAAAGCACAGAGCATTACGGCGAAGGCTGGGACTGATTTTTTGATGTAGATTTTTACTAGGAAGACTGTGAACATGGTGAAGATTATTCCGGAGATGATTGGGTTAATTGATAGTAAGAAGTTGCCGAGGAAGAAACCTAAGAGGATGTTTAGGATGATTACTTGGAATTTTGTTTTTTTGCCTGTTGAGAATATTAGAAAGACGACTGCTGCCATCCAGAAAAATGCTAGGATTACTGCTATGATTAGTTGTTTGTAGAAATCTTCGGAGAGTGAAGCAGATGTTGTTTCTGTGGACGAGTTTTGGGATGTTAGTTCGTAGTTAAGAAATTCTTCTAGGGATGTTTTTAGTGTTGCGGTATCTTGATTTTTGGTTATTATAATTAGTTCAAGTTGGGTGCCTGTGTTGTCGGAGATTGTTTTTATTTCGAAGTCTTGGATTAATTTTGAGAGATGGATTTCTAGGTCTTGGGCTGATTCTTGGGTTAGAATTGTTATGGCGGTTCCCCCTGTTAGTGTGACGTCTTTGTTGATGATGTCTCCGGTTTGGACGAAGAAAAATGTGAGGTAGAGAATCGATAGACCTAAGACTATAGCGGGGATGATTAGTATTTTTTTGTAGTTGGTGTTGTACCAGACTTCGAAGTTTTGCATGTAATTTTAAGATTGAGTTGGGTTTTAAAGGTATTGCTATGGTCTACAAACTATTATATAGGTTGGTTTCCTTGGTTTTTTGTGCCATATAAGGATATTGAGAAAAGGAGGGAATGTCGGAGACGATGGTATGTTGAAAATAGGGAGTCAGAGAAGACACATGTTAAAAGAAGGAAATTAGAAATTCGTAAGTGGTTTTGGAATTATAAGTCTGGGTTGAAGTGTGTGAAGTGTGGGGAAGATCATGTTGCCACTATCGACTTTCATCATAGAGTTGGAGAGAAAGAAAATGGTGTTTCTAAGATGGTTGCGGATGGGTATTCTATTGAGAGAATTCTTGAGGAATTGAAGAAATGTGAAGTCTTGTGTTCGAATTGTCACAGAAAGGTTCATTTTAGGAAGAGTAAAGTTTAAAATGGTAAATTAGGTATTTATTTTATGCGTGGATAGTTTAGTGGTAGAATAACTGGCTTCCATGATCTTTAGATTGAAGAGACCAGTTGACCAGGGTTCGAGTCCCTGTCTGCGCATATTATTTTTTTAAAATTATAAGCGCTCTCGGCAGGATTTGAACCTGCGACTTTCTCCTTAGGAGGGAGACACTCTATCCAGACTGAGCTACGAGAGCACAATGAGGGAAGGAGGATTCGAACCCCCGTAGGCATAAGCCAACAGATCTTGAGTCTGCCCCGTTTGACCGCTCCGGCATTCCCTCATAAGTTAACTGAATAAATTTGATATAAAAAGATATCGGAAATCGAAAGCTTTATAATGTGAAATTATTGGGTAAGGTTAGACGGCCATAGTATCTTGGTTACACCCGATCCCGTTCCGAACTCGGAAGTTAAGCTTGATACGTTCGTGTTTGTACTGTCTCTGATGGGAAGGCGCGGAGCTGTCTATTTATTTTATTAACATTTTTTCTGGTGAAAAAATCATTGGGATTAATTCTGCAGAATTAAAGATTCCAAAAAGCTTGCGGAAATTAATTCCGCCGTTTTTGATTTTATTGAGTGAATCTTTGATTCACGACTTGGCTAATTGCTTCCATAAAAAATTGCGACATCTTCGACGTCGCATTTCTCATGGAGATTTAATTTGTAATAAAATTGCACCGAATATTATTTAAAATTTTTTGAACTTATTAACCAACTCAAGTGTGTCTGTTTGTCCTAGAATTTGTGCTCGGCAGCAGTATCTTTTGATTCCTAGTTTGTCGAGGGCTTCTTTTTGTGTCATGCCTTCTTCGACTAGGGTTTTGTATTGTGCGTATAAATGTGCTACTGGTTTGCCGCAACTGAAGCATCTTATTGGGATTATCATAAAGAGAGAGTGAGATTTTGGTTTATAAGTTTTTGGTTTGGTTGGCTGTTTGTATGCCGTTGGATTATAATGTTCCGGATTGCGAAGTATTGAGCAAATTTATATAGATAGTATTACTATTTTTAATATGGTGATTAAGAAGAAGGAGTTGATTCGATTGCATGGCGTGTCGAAGTTTTATTATATGGGAAATTCTGTTGTGAAGGCGTTAGATGGGATTGATTTTAAGGTTTATGAGGGTGAATTTGTTGCTATTATGGGGCCTTCGGGTTCGGGGAAATCTACTGCTATGAATTTGGTTGGGAGCCTTGATGTTCCGACACATGGGACAATTTATTTGGATGGTGGGGATATTTCTCAGTTGGAGGAGTCGGAATTGGCACAAGTGAGAGGGGAGAAAATTGGGTTTATTTTTCAATCGTTTAATTTGATTGCAAATTTGACGGCAATTGAAAATGTGATGTTGCCGATGATGTTTCAGGGCGAGGATATTGATGTTCGGAGGAAGAAGGCTGAGGAGGTTTTGAGGATGGTTGATTTGGGTGATAGGTTGGATCATTATCCTAGTGAGTTGTCTGGAGGACAGATGCAGAGAGTTGCGATTGCGCGAAGTTTGGCAAATGATCCTGAAGTAATTTTAGCGGATGAGCCGACGGGGAATTTGGATAGTAAGACTGGAGGAAGTGTTATGGAGTTTTTGGAGAAGATGAATAAGGAAAGGAAAACGATTATCATGGTAACGCATGACGCAGACTTGGCTGAAAAATATGCTGACGTTATTTATTGGTTGCGGGATGGGAAGTTGGAGAAAGTGACGAAAAGATTTGGAAAGGTATTTAGACAGATTGATAAGAAGGGAAAATGGAAAGGGGGGAAATAAGTGAAGGATTATTTTAATTTGGCTCTTGGAAATTTAAGGCATCGTGGAATTCGCTCTTGGTTAACTTTGCTTGGGATTTTTATTGGGGTGATGGCTGTTGTTTCTTTGATTTCTCTTGGGACGGGTTTGAAAATGGCGGTTGGTGCACAGTTTGGAATTAGTAGCACTGAGGTTATTACTGTTCAGGCTGGAGGTATTAGTGGGGCTGGTCCGCCTGGAACTGGAGTTAGTGATAAGTTGACTTTGGATGATGCGAGAGCTATTGAGAGATTGGGTAGTATTGATCTAGCAATTCCTAGAATTATTGCAACTGGGAAGGTGGAGTTTAATGATGTGGTTGATTTTGGAATGGTTAGTTCTATGCCTGATGGAGAAAAGAGGAAGGTTGGATATGAGATTATGGATATTGAAGCTGCCGAGGGTCGGATGTTGAAAGATGGGGATGTGGGAAAAGTTGTCTTGGGTTGGAATTTTTATAAAGATGATGATATTTTTGGGGAGGCGATTGTTTTGGGAAAAAGTGTTTTGATTCAAGATGAGAAGTTTGTTGTTGTTGGGATTATGGAAAAAAAGGGTAGTTTTCTTTTTGATAATTTGGTTTTGATGAATGATGATGATGTAGTTGATTTGTTTGATTATGGGGATGATGTGGATTTGATTGCGGTGAGAATTAAAAGTAAGGATTTGATGGAGCGGGCGAAGGAAGATATTGAGAAATTAATGAGGGACAGGAGAAATGTTGATGTTGGAAAAGAGGATTTTGAGGTTTCGACTCCGGATGCGATGCTTTCTACTGTGAATAGTATTTTGGGTGGTGTTCAGGCTTTTATTATTATTATTGCTTCTATGTCTATTTTGGTTGGTGCTGTTGGGATTGTAAATACTATGACTACGTCGGTTTTAGAGAGGAGGAAGGAGATTGGTATTATGAAGGCTATTGGGGCCAGGAATTCTCAGATTTTTATGCAGTTCCTGATTGAGTCGGGCTTACTTGGTTTAGCTGGAGGTTTTATTGGTGTTGTGTTTGGTGTGGGAATTGGTGTTGCTGGGGTTTTGGGAATTAATAGTTGGATTGGTGCTGAGGTTGCGCCTAGTATTGATTTTGTTTTGATTGGTGGTGCTTTGCTGGGGAGTTTTTTGATTGGGGCTATTGCTGGAATTATGCCGGCGATGAATGCTGCACAACAAAATCCGGTGGAGGCGTTGCGCGGATGAAATTGAAAATTTCATATGTGGGGGTATTATGGAGGATGATGAAAAATGAAAATTAGAAAAATGAAAAAAATCGAAATGAAAGATGTTGCTAAAATAATGTTGGATGAATTTTCTAAGCCTCCTTTTAACGAGAAGGTTTCTATTAAAGATGTGTTAGAGAGTTTGATGTTTTATTATAAAAATACTAATATTTATATTGCTGTTGAAAATGAAATTGTGGGTGGCATTGTTTTTCAGGTCGAGCGATGGTGGGAAGGCGAGGTTATTATTGTTCAAGATTTATTTGTTGTGAAAAAATTTCAAGGGAAGAATATTGAAAGAAATTTGATGAATTTTTTGGAAAACTACTGTCGTGAATATAATGTTGTAAAAATACATTTTGAAACTAATAAAAAATCTTCTGCTGTTAAATTTTATGAAAAAATGGGATATAAAATAAATAAGTCTAGAATTATTATGGAGAAAAATATAAAATGATAGGGATTGAAAGCATTCGGTATTCTTGGAGGAATATTTCTACTCGAAAAGCTCGGAGTTTTTTGACAGTGTTATCTATTTTTTTGGGGATTGCGACGATTTTTATTTTTATTAGTTTTGGGCTTGGGCTTTATGGTTATATGAATGATTTGTTGGAAGGTGGAAGTGCGGATAAGATTTTAATACAGCCGAAGGGATCTTCTGGGGTTCCTGGTTTGGATAGTACTTTTGTTTTAGAAGATAAGGATGTTCGGGTTATTGAGAGATCGGCTGGGGTTTATGAAGCAACTGGGGTTTATATAAAAGTTGGGCTTATTGAATCGAGGGATGAGCAGAAGTATGTGTTTTTGATGGGATATGATCCTAAGATTCCAATTGTTATGGATCTTTCTGATATTGATATTTTGGAGGGGCGGGAGTTGCAGGCAGGGGATAGTGGGAAGGTGGCACTTGGTTATAGTTATATGATTGATGATGTGATTTTTTCTAAGGGACTTAAAATTAATGACAAGGTTGATATTCAGGGTCGTGAGATGAGGATTGTTGGGTTTTATGAGTCTATTGGGAGTCCTCCTGATGATGCTAATATATATGTTTTGAATGATGAGATTGATGAGCTTTATCCCGATAGTAGAAATTCTTATGGTTGGATTGTTGCTCGAATTGCTTCTGATAATATTGACTGGATTGTTGAGAATGTTGAGCGTGGATTGAGGCAATCTCGAGATTTAGAGGAAGGGAAGGAGGATTTTTCTGTTCAAAGTTTTGCTGATATGATTGAGAGTTATGCTGGAGCTATGAATATTATTATTGGGTTTGTAGTTTTGATTGCTTTGATTAGTGTTCTTGTGAGTGCAGTTAATACGGCAAATACAATGATTACTTCGGTGATTGAGAGGACGAAGGAGATTGGTGTGATTAAGTCTATTGGTGGGACGAATGGTGAGATTTTTGGGATTTTTCTTTTTGAGGCTGGGTTTTTGGGGCTTGTTGCTGGAGTAATTGGGGTTTTGCTTGGATGGGGTGCAGCTTCTTTGGCTGGAATAGTTTTGGATAATATGGGGTGGGGATTTTTGGCTCCGGTGTTTCCTAGTTATTTATTTGGGGGATTGATTGCGTTTGCGATTTTAACTGGAGCCGTTAGTGGAGCGATTCCGGCTTGGAGTGCGAGTAAGACAAACATTGTTGATGCTCTTCGTTATGAGTAACGAAGGGAAATTAGAGATTAGAAAATGTTGTGATTAGTTCGCACTTGTAGGCTGGTTTTTCTTAATTGGTTTCATAAAAATTATTTTTTGTTCTTCTTTTCTTGAGAGTTTTTTCTTTTTCTGTAAATCCAATATCCTAACAATAGGACAATGGTCACATAAAGTATGTAGGTTCCTATTCCTGTTGTTTTTTGATCAGCTTTTCGTTCTATGAAATATGACGAATCAAATGTTACAATTTTTTCTACTGTTCGTCTTGTGTTAATTTGATCAGAATAGATTAGGTTTACTTTAAATTCTCCATCTTGTAGAGATGCTTCGAAATCAGCTGAAGTGTATTCGTTTGAATCTAGGTCTCCAACCACTATTCGATTTGATCCCTTGACTGTTATTCCGTCTTGTTTTGGGATTTCTATTGTCAAAGCTTCGATGTCGGACTCTTCAATATTTAGAACTTCTAATGTTATTTCGTTCGTTATATAGCTGTAATCTTTTACATAGATTTCGAATTCTGCTCTTACGTCGTCAACTTCAATATCGAAAGTCTTTGTTAAAGGGGCGTCATTTTTACTTTGAACTCGTATTTCTACTGGGTTTGCTCCATCTAGCGTGTCTTTATGAATTCGGACTTCGTATGGAATTAGTAAATTTGTTTCGTAATCTTTTATGTAGTCCAATTTCTTAAATGTCCTGAGTCCTGTTTCGCCTGGATTGAATTCTATTGGATAGTCTGATAATAAATTGAATGTTATGTCGTCGCAATCTGGGGAGTCTAGTCCTTCGATTTGGAACACTAGTTTTACGTAGTCGCCTGGGACTGCTGGGTATGGATCTTGGTTTAGAAGGCTTGCGTCGAGGTCGCATGCTGCTGATGTTAGTCCTGCAGAAAATAACAGCAATAAAATTAGAATCACATCTTTCTTCATAGTTGTTATTAGTAGTAATTCTTTTTAAGTCTTTTTATTGTGGCTATATCATTATGACTAATCTCATAAAAATTTAAAAAGAGATGTGACAGTTTGGTTTAGTGATAAAATGAAGAGGTGTGTTTATTGTTCTGTTGAGGTGGCAGATAGTTCTGTTGTAGATATGTGTGAGTGTTGCATGTGTGGGGTTTGGGGAGAGAAAATGGCGAAGACAATTGTTGCAAATATGGAAAGAGAAAGAGATGTTGGTAATTTGGAATTGGGGCAAGTAGGTAGAATTGAAGATTTCGAGATGTCAAATGTTGAATGTCGGACGTCGGAAGAGTTGGTGGATGGAAAGGATGTTTTTTCTGGGAATGGGATTGATGTCCCAAATGGACATGACCCTGCTGATCCCGAGGTTAGTATGGAGAAATTAACAATGGATAATACTAAGGACTCTGGATTTGATGGCGTGGCGGAAAATTTATAAAGGGAATTTTTCTTGATTTGTTAGGATAGCGATGTCCGAGTTGATTGCGGCGACAAATAAGTTTCTGTAGTTTTGATAAAATGGTGTTCAAGGGCACTAATATAAAATAATGGCAAGAAGAGCAAAGAAAATTAGAGACAAGGGAAAATTAAAACTTAGTTCTTACTTTAAGGTTATTGAAAATGGTACGAGAGTTGCTGTTATTGACGAGAGAGGAGTTCGAATGAGTTTTCCAAAAAGGCTTCGGGGAATGAGTGGAGAGGTTAAGGCTGCTCGGGGAAGATTTAAGGAAGTTGAAATTAAAGATGGGGATAAGTTGAAGACTTTTATTATTCATCCTGTTCACTTGAAGGTGTTGGCATGATAAAAGAATCTAGGCCTGTTACTATGACTGAAGTTGTGAGTATGGTTGGGGACTCTGAGAAAGCTGAAGAGATTAAGAGATTTGTTAAGAATTTTGATGTTTTGGAACTTAAGAAGGCACAAGAATTAATTGAGGAACTTAGGGCGCTTGACTTTGTTAAATTGAAGGATGAGTATATTGTAAAGATTGTGGATTTTGTACCGACTAATGCGTCGGAATTGAATAAGGTTATTATTGAGGTGTCGCTTGATGCGGACGAAGTAAATAAGATTTTGGAAATTACCAAAAAATATAGGTAATTAAAATGGCGAGAGAAGATCACGCAATTATTCTAGACTTTTTACCGTATGGTTATCCTTTAGATAATCGGAGGATGCCTTTGGCACAAGCTATTGGGATGAATGGATTTACTTTGTTGCAACTTGTTCCTCGACGTGGAGAGAGGTTTGAAATTGGAGAGAAGGTTTATATTGGAGATGGAAAGAGAGATAAGGTTCAGTATATTTTGGGTCGATGTCCGAGAGAGAAGTTGACTGATGCTGCTAAAAATCAATTACAGGACTTTGTTGCTGAGATGATTAAGGCTAATGAGGAAAGGTTTGTTAAATTTTTTAATAAAGCGCAAGCTATAAATACTCGACTTCACCAGTTCGAATTGTTACCTGGGCTTGGAAAGAAACATACGGCGGCTATTCTTGGAGCACGAGAAGAAAAAGAATTTGAATCTTTCGATGATATTCGTGAGCGAGTTGCCAATATGCCGTCGCCTGAGAAAGTTATTGAGAAAAGAATAATGGAGGAGTTAACAGAAATACAGCGAAACAATTTGTTTATTGCATAAAATGGGAGAAAAGAAAGAATACAAAAGAAAGAAAGAAGAAGAAGTCATGCTTGTGAGGGTTCTTGGTCGGGACATTCGTGGAGATATTAAAATTAAGTCTGCTTTGACTAAAATCAATGGAATTTCGTGGGCAATTTCTAATGCTGTTTGTAAGATTTTAGAATTGGATCAAGAGATGAAGATTCAGGATTTTAGCAAGGATGAATTGGCTCGGATTGAAGATTTTATGAAGGCTCCGGAGTTGCCTTTGTTTTTGAAGAATAGACGAAATGATTTAGATAGTGGGGATGATTTGCATATGAGTGGGATGGATTTAAAGTTGAGAAAGGAATTTGATTTGAAGAGGATGAAGAAGATTAAGTCTTATAAGGGTATTCGGCACACTGTCGGTTTGCCTGTTCGTGGACAAAGAACTAAAGCGAATTTTAGGAGGAATCGGAAGCCGTCTGTTGCTGCAGCCAAGAAGAAGAAATGAGAAAAAAAATGAATTTTTTTATGGTAGTTAGAGACTTGACTAAGTTTGTTAATTTGGAGGCAAAATTATAATGGGAGATATTAAAAGAAAACGTAAAATGTTTAGTCGACCTAAAAAGTTATTTGATCGGACTCGAATGGATGAAGAGAATATTTTAGTTAAGAGGTATGGCTTGAAGAATAAGCGAGAGATTTGGAAGGCGAAGACTGCAGTTTCTAAGTTAAGACGAAGAGCGAAGGGGTTGATTGGCAAGGGTGACGATGAACAAAGGGCGTTTTTTGATAAGTTGAATAAAACTGGTATAGGTGTTACGGATATTTCTGGTGTTTTGGCCTTGACTGAAGAAAATGTTTTTGAGAGGCGATTACAGACTTTTGTTTTCAAAAAGAAATTGGCAACTACTGTTAGGGGAGCTAGGCAATTGATTGTCCATAAGAATATTTTGGTTGATGGTAAGATTGTTAATATTCCATCATTTGTTGTGACTTTGGACTTGGAGGGGAAGATTAGTCTTCGTGAACGAAAGGCTAAGGTATCCGATGACTTGGTAGCTGAGGAAAATGTTGAGGAAATTAAGAAAGAAGATGTTAAAGAAGAAACAAAGGAGGATGTTAAAGAATAATTGGTGCTCAGGGAGTACTATTATCTATAAATAATATTATGGCAAAGATTGAAGAGAATATTGGAATCGTGAATATTTATGCGAGTTTTAATAACACAATTGCAACTGTGACTGATTTGGCTGGAAACACGATTGGGAGGACTTCTGGTGGGCAAATTACGAAGCATGATAGAATGCGGGCGAATCCAACGATTGCTATGTTTATTGCGAAGAAGGTTCAGGAAATTTGTAGAGATTATCGGATTAATGCTGTTTATATTAGAATGAAGGGGCAGACTGGGGCGACTGGGATTGGTCCTGGGGCTGGTGCAATTGTTAGAACTTTGACTAAGGAGGGCATGAAGGTTTTGAGTATGGCAGAGACTACAAAGGTTGCTCGTGGTGGTCCAAAGAAGAAAGGTGGACGAAGGGGGAGGAGACCATAATGAAATCAGAGATTTCATCGGTGTTTCGGTGTTTCGGTGTTTCGGTGTTTCGGATGACTTGGTGGCTTAAATTAAATTGCAAGAGTATAAACTTATAAACTGAAAATTCGAAAAAATAATATGGAAATGATAAAAAATACAAACGAAGAAATTATCTTTAATACTGATGTTAATGTGAGTTTGGCTAATGCGATTCGTAGGAGCGTTGGTGAGATTCAGATTTTGGCTATTACTGAGGCTGATATTTACAAGAATGATTCTGCTCTTTATGACGAAATTATTGCACATAGATTAGGTTTGATTTCTTTGAAGAATCAGAAGATGAAAAAGAATGACGTTGTTGAATTTAAGTTGAAGGCTAAGGGCAAGGGGGATGGTGAGATGGTTTTTGCTGGTGCCATGGGAGATGAGGTTGTTTATCCTGAGACTCCGATTGTTTTGCTTGGAGAGGGTCAGACTTTGGAATTAGTTGCTCGAGCTAAAGTTGGAAAGGGAATTGATCATGCTAAATTTATGTCGGGACTTGTTTATTACAAGCATTTGCCTAAGATTAAGATTTCGGGTGAGGGTGAGAAGCAGAGTGAGTTGGTGAGTTTGTATCCTGAGGTTTTTGAGATGTATGGAGAGAAGATTAAGGTTAAGGATGCTTGGAAATGTGATTTGGACAACGAGGACATGAAAGAATATCCTGGCATTGAGATTTCGTTTGACGATAATTTGGTTTTTGCTATTGAGTCATGGGGACAGATTGAGGCTAAGAAAATTTTTACTGAAGCATGCAAGGCTTTGAAGAGTAATTTGGCAGAGGTTTCTAAAGCGGTTAAGTGATATGGAGATTAAGATTAATAAAACCAAGATTGAGAAGAGAATGCGTTCTAAGATGGATAGCGAGTTAGTGAATTTGATTGTTAAGCTGAAGAAGACTAACCCTGTTGTGGCTAAGGAATTTGCGCGACCCAAGAGGAGATGGCCGGCTGTGAATTTGAAGGATATTGATATGATTAAGGGTGATGTTTTGATTGCTGGAAAAGTTTTGAGTGCTGGGGATTTAAGTGGGGCAAAGAAGATTGTGGCTTGGTCTGCTAGTGAGAAGGCTTTAACTAAGATTAAGAGTGTTAAGGGAACATTTGTTTGTGTTGTGGATGAAGTTAAGAAGAATCCTGAATTAAATGGTTTTGATATTTTGCGATGAAAATTGTTTATGATGGTGAGGATGTAATTTTTGGTAGATTGGCTAGTAAGGTTGCTAAAGATTTATTGAAGGGAAATTCTGTTGATGTTCTGAACTGTGAAAAGATTATTGTTTCTGGGGATAAGAAGCTGTTGGTTAAGAAAATTTTGGCAAAAAGAGAGATGGGGAGTGGTGGTTCGATGAAGGGACCTAAGTATCCGCGTGTTGCTGACAGGTTGGTTAAAAGAATGATTAGGGGAATGTTACCTTGGGACAGAATGAAAGGGCGGGAGGCTTTTAGGAATTTGAGAGTTTATACGTCAGATGTCAAGAATCAGGAATCAG
>DAOWCW010000009.1 GCA_030639395.1 archaeon | reverse complement strand
TAGGGATGTTTAAATTTTGTTGGAGAAATGTTCTAATTTTGAGATGTATGGGTAATTTCGAGTGGGAGGTCGAATCCTTTTTGTTTGAGTATTGCGAAAATTTCTGGGCGGAAGTTGTGATTGTGGATCATTCTGTGGTGATTTGGGCAGAGGCCTATTAGGTTTTTTGGTGAGTTATTGGTTTTATTGAGGTCGATGTGGTGGATGTCTACTATTTTGTCGAATTCGCAGATGACGCATCGTTGTGTGACTTTTCGGAAGGTTTTGAGGTTTATGTTGTTTCGTTTTCGTTGGTTATAGGCTTTTGATTTGTCTAAGTGGAATGTTAGGTTGTAGCATCCGGCACAGAGGTTTTTGGCGTGGATTGCGAGTTTTCGTTTGCAACGGCGACATGTTTTGATTTTGGGTTTCCAGTTGAGTTTTTTGTAGCATGTATAACAGAGGCCTTTGGCATGATGTTCTTTTTCGGCTTTGCAATTAAGGCAGGTTTTGATTACGATTTAGAAAAAAAACGTTCGCATATTAAATAATTTGTGCAAACGGTCTAAATCCGTTCGTTTATAACTGGAAGAACGTCATATAATCAATATTGTGCGAACTTTATTAAAATTTTAGGTGTTTTTAAGATTATGCGAACTTTTATGGGTTTTTATTTTATATCTTTTTTTAAATTTAGGTGTTTCGGATTTGGGGCTAATAAATTCTGTCTTCGGGGTGGATTGTGCACTAAAGTAACCTTTGTGAAAGTTGTTGGTTGGATTCTTGTATTGGGTGGTGGGTGGTGGGTGGTGGGTGGTGGGTAGTCGGGGGTTGGTAGTGGGTGGTGGGTAGTCGGTGGTGGGTAGTCGGTGGTGGGTATTATTCCATAAAAAATTATGGCATTTTTCTTTCAGAAAAACGCGCATTATTTCTTATGGACACTTGGTTTTGTTTGGTTTGGTTGGAATGTGGGGGTGGGGTGTTAGGTTAGATGTCGGTGGTCGGGGTTGGGGTTGGGTATTAGAGGTTGGGGAGATTGGGGAAGGGGGAAAATTTACCCACGAGATTACATAGGATTACACGGGATTTTGGAATTGGGGAGATTTTTGGTTGAGTGGGGTTTTTGGAAAAGTATAAAAATGGCTGTTGTATTTTATTAGTATGAAAATGGAGTTGTTGGGGACGCTTTGTGTTGGTATTGGATGGGTTGTTGGGGTAACGCTTTCTATGATTATGGTGCCTATTAGTGGTAGAATTGAGGCTAATTTTGTAGATGCGATGGGAAATACTTTGGTATTTGGATTCCCGGGATTTGTTTTGTTTATGGTTGCTTTGATTTTAAGTTTGAAAGATGGTGCGGATGAGGGCGAATTTTAAAAAAAGAAGGGTGTCCAAAAAATTTGGACAAATAAAAATTTGTTTATTTATTGAAGATTGCTAGAATTACGCTAATGATTGCACCCATTACAACTACCCATCCAGCGATGGCTGTAATAATCGATGGTATCATTGGGATTACTAGTGTTCCATCAATCATTCCTGATCCTACTGCTAGGGACACAAGGATTCCTACTACCCACATCAAAATTCCTATTAAATTATTATCTTGCATTTTAGTTTTAACCTCCTTTTAGTTTTTTTTTCTTTTTCCTGCGACATAATGGAAAAATACCATTGCCACAATGAATGAAATAATAAGTGTTAAAATATATGTGTCTCGTAAAGATGATGTGTATCCGAGGTATTCTGTGATGGAGCCTAAGGATGAAATTTGGTCTGGATTTAAGGAGCAAAGTGTCCATTTGTAAATTGGGTTTGGAATATTTGGTGCAGTTCGACACGGGATGATTGGGATTAGTATTGAGGTGATTAGTGTTACTGTTGAAATTATTCCTGAGTAAATTAATTTCTTTTTTAATTGCATGGTTGGTTGGTTGATTTTGAAGTTTATAATCTTTTTGGGTTTTAATTTGTGTGTTTTAACTGTGTGTTTGGACGTATATAGATGGCTGTTTAGTGTTTTTTAGCGCTCAAACAGTGCCCAATTAGATGTTTTTTTATTGTATTGAATTTTGTAGGTGTTTATATTGGCTATCGTCGATAAATATGGGTGTTTGGTGTTTGGACAAATGGTGTTTGAATGGTGATTTTTTTGATGTTTTAGTGTTTAAATGGGTGTTAAATGGTGTTTGGTGTTTGGACAACGCGAAAGATTTATAAAGAAATGTGTTTAAAATTAATTAAGATGTGGAGTTTTTTTAAACAAAAAAAGAATATTGAAAGATTAAGGGGAGACGTGCAAGACTCATTTAGTCATGTTAAAAATGATTTTAATAAGGTTGGTAAATGGATTAAACATCTCGACGATAAACACATCTTACATAGGGAAGAAGTATCCATTATTAAAGATCAGCTTTTAAGTATTCAAAATGACCTTATTGAAATAAAAGATTTTGTTTCTTTCTTTGGTCCTCAGCTGTCCAGAGACATATCTAAACAAACACAAACAACCGCTAATAAACAGATGTTGCCTGGTGTTGTCCAAACAGATGTCCAAACAGATGTCCAAACAGATGTTTTATCAAATCTTACTGTTATGGAAAGGGGTATTGTTTGGGCTTTGTTAAATTCGGATATGAAACTTAGTTATGAGGATCTGGGAGCTTTACTTGGCAAAAATAAAAGTACTATTAGGGGTCAAATTAATACTATAAAACAGAAAAATAATGGTTTAATTATGGAATCTAGGGAATTTAGTGGCAAAAAAAGACTATATGTACCTGATGAAATTAAGGTTAATATTATAAAAAGTATCAAAGTTAAGGTAAATCAGTCTAAAAAGTCCAAAAAATGAAAAAGTGAGAGTTAGTTTGCTATTTTTTAAGAAAAAATAGTGGATTTTTTGATAAAAAAAGTGGAAAAAGTGAGAGGTTAATTTTAACTTAAAAAAGTGAGTTAAAGAAGAAAAATATTTAAAATTAATTTAAATAAACTGGCCTAAATATGTTAGATTTAGGGTTGTATTTTTTTAATTAAGTGAAAAAGTGAGTAATAATAAGTTTTTATTCGTTTAAACGAATAAGTTTTATTTGGGTATTTTTTATAAAAAGTTTACAAAATTTGTCTAAAGAAAAATTAATTTATCGTCGATAACTTTTAGGATTTTGTTAAAAATTAATAATTGTTTTAAATTAAATTAAGGTTATTATAAATTTTAAGTCAATAAACTTTAAAATAATAGTAATTAAAGTGCTCTCAAGCTCTCAATTGTGGCTAAAGTAGCTATATTTTTAAGATCTTGGGATATTTTAAGTATAATTGTTTTGTTATTTTGTCTTGTTTTTTCTATTGGAATGCCTTTATTTATGAGTTTGTTTATATAATCTCTTATAGATGATTCGCTTAAATTTAACTGTGTGGCAATAATTTTATATGTTATTTCTATATTTTTTTGGCTTTCTAGAGTGTATAATGTGCTAAAAACTAACATTTCTTGGGGAGTTAGGCGTTTAAACTTGAGTCTTATCTCTTTTTTTATGGCATCTAGTGATTCTAGTATATTATTTACTTGCTTAAAGTCTAAATTGGAGTTTTTGTGTGTGTGTTGGTGTGTTGGTGTGTGTGTTGGTGTGTGTGTTGGAACCCCTTCGTTTCCTGTGGAAATAGGTGTATTTTGTATATACAGAGGCTGTATTACTTGATTATGTGTTGGAGTTGTCTGAAAATTTGTTGGTTTGTTGGTTTGTTGGTTTGTTAAAGGTTGATTATGTGTTGGAGTTGTCTGTATTTCACTTAAGGCTTTATTTAAAGTTTTTATTTCTTCTTTTAAAAATAATATATCTTTTTTTATTTTAACAAATGCCTCTTTTACTGGATCCATATTAATATTAAACTTGTTTTATTTATAATTATAATTGTTTTTTAAACTATAGTTTAAATTAATTTTATAATTTAATATTATTTTTTTATAGAAAGTGTTGGTAGTTTTATATGAATTGGTAAACCTAATTCTTCTTCTAACTCAAAAGCTTTAATTGATGCCTTTTTTATTATTAAATTTGTTATTGTTATGTATTCTGGTGTGTTATATTCTTTATTTTTTTTATTATCAAGTACTGTTTCTATTGTTTTTATATCAGATAATAAAAATAATTCACCTTTTATCTCAATTTTTCCTAAATCTCCATAATCTATTTCAAAAATATATGTTATTTTTAATGTATCTTTTGATTTTTCTAATTTTTCTAAAGAAATAATTTGAATATTTGTTTTTAATTTTAATTTTCCTGAAAAATCTGGGTTTCTTTTTGTATTTATTTCTAAAAAATTTGCCCCAATTATTTTTATATTTACCATGTTTATTTTAATTAATTATAGATTTATAACAAATCCTCTTCTGACACTACTATAAAATCTCCTACTGCTATTACTGCATTGTATGGAATTAATGCTTCTTTATTTTTTGTTCTTTCTAGAGATAAATTTGATGTATATATTGTTAAATTTTGTAATATTATATGTATTAATTCTCCTGTTCGTGCCTCAAATGTAATATCTTTTATTGTTCCTAGTTTTTTTCCTTCTTTTGTAACTACTTGCTTTCCTAATAATGCCTTAAATGGTTTTTTATCCATGTTTTGATTAAATATAATTTCTTTATAAATCTTTCTTTGGTTTTTTTATTTGATATTAGTAGTATAATTTGTTTTATTTATATTTTAATGCTACCCTATGGTTTCTTATGGAAAGTTTTATAATTGTTTTGGGTGATTTTGATTTTTTGTTTTTAATTTTTATTTATAAGTATTTATATTATATATTATATATATTATATTGTATATATTTTAATATATGTTTTATAAGATGTTATATAAATTTATTTTAATTTAATTATATTATATTTATTGTGTGTTATTATGTTGTTGTGTTTGTATTATTGTGTTTGTGGTTACATAGGAAGAGAAGGGGTGGGACTTTGATAATATTATATTGTTTTAGTATATGAAAGTTTAAATAGTTTTAAAATGGGGTTGTGTTATGAGGTTTTGTTTAAAATTATATGGGAGTTGAGCTTGATGGTATTTTTAATACAGCGGTAAATAATAGTTTATTTAAAAATAAAGGAGTTTTACAGGTTCGTTATACTCCAGAGTCTATTCCGCATCGAGATGAACAGATTAAATCTATTGCTTCGATACTTGCTTCTGTTTTAAGGGGAGAAAGACCTAGTAATTTATTTGTTTATGGAAAGACTGGGACTGGAAAAACACTTTCTGTTCAATATGTTCAAAATGAGATAATAAAAAAAGCTGATGAATTAGGTGTTAATATTAAATTTGAATATTTGAATTGTAAATTAAAAAAAGTTGCGGATACTGAATATAGAGTTTTGGCGGCTTTAATTAGACAGCTTGGTGGTGAGATATCTTCTACAGGGCTTCCTACAGATCAGGTTTGGAGTAAATTTATTGAGTTAGTTGATAAAAAGAAGCAATTAATTGTATTTGTTTTTGATGAAGTTGATCAGATGATTAAAAAGATGGATGATAATTTTTTGTATTCGTTTACTCGTTTGAATCAGGAATTAAGTAAGGCACAGATTTCGTTGATTGGGATTTCAAATGAGGTGACTTTTTTGGAAAATATTGATCCTAGGGTTAGGTCGAGTTTAGGTGAGGAGGAATTTATTTTTCATCCTTATAATGCGATTCAGTTGCAGGATATTTTAAATAGCCGTTGTAGGGAGGCGTTTAAAGATGGGGCGGTTGCTGATGGCGTTGTTGCTAAATGTGCGGCTTATGCTGCTAGAGAACATGGAGATGCTAGGCGTGCTTTAGATTTATTGAGAATTGCTGGTGAGTTGTCAGAGAGAGATGAGATGAAAGAAATTAATGAGGAATATATTGATTTGGCCAATATGAAGATGGAGAAGGATAAAATTTTGGATATTGTTGAAGGTGAGCCGAAGCAGTTTAAGTTAGTTTTATATGCGGTTTTAGAGTTGACTAGGCAAGTTAGGGATGGGAATTTGGATAAATTTTATACGGGGGATGTTTATAATTTGTATCAAGATATTTGTGATCGGACGAAAACCGATGTTTTGACACAAAGACGAATTAGTGATATTATTGCAGAGATGGATATGTTGGGGATTATTAATGCGAAGGTTATTTCTAAGGGTCGGCACGGTCGGACGCGTGAGATTAGGTTGGTTGTTCCTACAAATTTATTTGATAAGATTGGGGTGATTTTAAATGAATCACTTGGACTTTGATTAATAATTATGAGGGCAAGTTCCGTTGAACTGTAGATTCCTCGATTTTAAAATGGAAAAACGGGATGTGTTAGAGCTTTGTATGAAGAATGGGTTTTTTTTAGATAGGGGTATGTTGAATTTTTTTATTGGATTAGAAGAGAAAGAATTTGTTGGAATTATTGTTAAATTGAAGAGTTTTAATGTTTCTGAGAGTATTTTGAGTGAGGATGTTTTTGAGAAATATAAAAGGAGATTAGGAATCAAAAATCAAAAATCAAAAATCAGTGAAAAGAGTGGTGTTGAAGTTTTGTTGGATATTAAGGGAGATTCTGGGAAGATTGAAAGTGGGGATTTTGTGAGTTATTTTAGGTCGCGATTTGAATTTTTGAGGGATGTTTTAATTAAAAATGGGGATTTGGAAAATTTAAGTTCGATCCGGCGTTTGGGAAATAATAGTGGGTTTTTTTGTGTTATTGGGATGGTTTATAATAAAAGGATTACGAAGAATAAAAATTTATTAATTGAGATTGAGGATTTGACTGGGCGGACGGTTGTTTTGGTGAATCGGGACAATAAACAGCTGTTTGAACGGGCGCGGAATTTGTTGTTGGATGATATTGTTGCGTTTAAATGTTCGGGTTCTTCTAAGATGTTGTTTGTTAGTGATTTTGTTTATCCGGATAGCTGTTTGGACAGTGAGAAATTTGGGGATAAGGATGAGTTTGTTGCGTTTAGTGGGGATTTTCATGTTGGGTCGAGGGATTTTTTAGAGGGTAATTTGATGAAGTTTGTTAGTTGGCTGAATGGTGAGGTTGGGGATGATTGGCAGAGGGGTTTGGCGAGGAAGGTTAAGTATTTGGTTTTGAGTGGGGATAATATTGAGGGGGTTGGTGTTTATCCTGGGCAGGAGAGGTTTTTGGCGATTAAGGGGTGTCGGGGTCAGTATGAGAAATTGGCTGAGATTTTGGGTAGAATTAGGAAGGATATTGAAATTATAATGTGTCCGGGGCAACATGATGCGGTTTGGGTTGGTGAGCCTCAGCCGGCGATTGCGGAGAAATGGGGTGGAAGTTTGAATGGTTTG
Organism: archaeon; assembly: GCA_030639395.1. Next base: position 7,004 of record DAOWCW010000009.1, on the reverse strand, counting down.
GAGAATTTGAAGTTGGTTTCGAATCCTTCGATGATTGAAATTGGGGGGTTGAAAATTTTGGTTTATTGTGGTGGGAGTTTAAATAAGTTTATTGATGAAATTGAAGAGCTTCGGATTAATTATGGGCATCGGTGTCCGGTGAAAGTTGTTGATGAGATTTTGAGGCGGAGGCATTTGGCACCTGTTTATGGTGAGATGGATATTATTCCGAATAAGATTGGGGATGACTTGGTTTTGAAAGAGTTGCCGGATGTTTTTGTTGTTGGTGGGCAACATAGGGCGATGGTTGGGAATTATAATAATATTTTGACGATTTCGACTTCTTGTTGGCAGAGTCGAACGGGTTTTCATGAGATGATTGGGAGCGAACCAGATCCCTGTAAGGTTCCGATTTTGAATTTGAAAAGTAAGGAGATTAAGATTTTGGATTTTAGTGAGGATGAGGTTCGGTGGGAAAGTGGAGATGATTTGGTTTGTAGTTTGGGAGGCTTGAAAGATGGGAAGTGATGGATTTAATTCCATAGGAAATCATAGCGATTTTCTTCGAAAAACGCCACGTTTTCCTATGGAAAACTGGAGGAGTTGTTTTGTTTTTAATAAATTAGATTGTTATTTTGTGGGGTGGGAATATGGGTAGTCTGGAAAAATATTTTGAGGATTTGAAGAAGCGGGTTGATGTTGCTTATGGTGTTGCTGAGCGAGCTCGGGCTAAGGGGCTGGATCCCGTGAATGGGGTTGAGTGTCCTTTGGCTTTGACCATGGCGGAGCGTTCGGTTAATTTGGTTAAGACTATTTATCCGAAGTTATTGGTTGGGAAAATTAGTAGTAGAATTTTGGAGTTGGAGGAATTGTATGGAAAGTTGGATGCGACGGTTAGTTTTGTGATTGCACGTGAGATTGCAGAGGGTTTGTTTGGGAAATTTAAAGATAAATTGGAAGCGATTGATGCTGGAATTCGGGTTGGGTTTGCTTATATGACCTTGGGGGTTGTTGCGAGTCCGATTGAGGGTTATACGGGATTGAAAATTCAAAAGCTGGATAGAAAAGGTCAGAAATTAGAAAAGGGGTATTTTGTTGTGAGTTTTAGTGGCCCGATTCGAAGTGCTGGGACTACGAGTGTTTGTTTGGTTTTGATGTTGATTGATTATTTGAGGGAGAGCTTTGGGTTTGATAGGTATGATGCTAGTGAGGAAGAAATTGGGCGGTATATTCAGGAGAATAAGGATTTTCATGAGAGGGTTTCGAACTTGCAATATTTTCCGAGTGAGGATGAGATGGAGTTTTTGGCGCGGAATTTGCCGATTCAAATTGATGGGGACCCGACTGAGAGGTTGGAGGTTTCGAATTTTAAGGACTTGAATCGAGTTGAGACAAATCGAATTAGGGGTGGGATGTGTTTGGCTTTTTCGGAGGGTTTGGCACAGAAAGCGGGGAAGGCTTGGGGTCGGTTGAAGGGAGTTAGGAAAAATTTGGAAAATGAAAAACGGAGAATAGGTAGTGGGTTTGATTGGGTTGAGGATTATTTGGTTTTGCATGGGAAGCGAGAGAGAGGGTTGGGAGATAGTGTTGCGTCTTATATTAAGGATCTTGTTGCAGGTCGTCCGGTTTATGGGCATCCTGGTAGAAGTGGTGGTTTTCGGTTTAGATATGGCAGGGGTCGGACGAGTGGATTTAGTGCGGTTTCGGTTCATCCTGCTACGATGGGAATTTCTGGTGGGTTTTTGTCTCATGGGACGCAGTTGAAGATTGAGAGACCGACTAAGGGCTGTATTGTTACGAGCTGTGATTCGATTGATGGTCCGATTGTGAAGTTGAAAAATGGAAGTGTGAGGAGATTGGTGGATTATGATGAGGCGAGAAAATTATATAATGAAGTTGAAGAGATTATTTATTTGGGTGATATTTTGTTTCCGATTGGAGATGTGATTGATAGAAATGCGAATCTTGTTGTTCCTGGTTATGTGCCTGAATGGTGGGCTACTGAGGTAGAGGTCGCAGGTCGCAGGTCGCAGGTCGCAGGTGAGGATTCCACAAAAAATCATGGGGTCTTGCGACCCGCACGATTTCTTGTGGAAAAATTAACTGGTGGCAAGCTGAAGGAGATTGATTTGGATTTGGCTGTGAATTTGAGTGAAAAATATGGGGTTGCGTTGCATCCGGATTTTATTTTTTATTGGTCGCAAATTTCTAGAGAGGAGTTTGTTGATTTGATGAAATGGTTAAATGGTTCAGTTTGGCGTGCTGGGAAGTTGGTTTTAAATTGGGAAAAAGGTGTTAGGGAAAAGTTTGGTTTGGGTAAGAGGGCACTTGAGATTTTGGGTGTAGAGCATGAAGTTGTTTTGGATAATGTTGTTGTTGATTTGGATGCTCGGGCATTGTTGTTTAATATTGGTAAGGCGGATATTTATAATGGTGAGATTTTGGAATTTAGAGTTGATGAGGTAGATAGTCGAGATGTTTTGGAAATTGTGAATGGGTTATGTTTGGCGGAGGTGAAAGATAAGGCGGGGACTTTTATTGGAGCCAGGATGGGTCGTCCGGAAAAAGCTAAGCTTCGGAAATTAACTGGGAGTCCGAATGTTTTGTTTCCTGTTGGGGATTCTGGCGGGAGGATGAAGAGTGTTCTGGATGCGGTTGGTACACGTAATAGTGTACCCTCTAAAATGGGCACTGGTGTGCCGTCTTCATCGGGCGCACGTAATAGTGTACCCTTTAAAATGGGCACTGCTGTGCCGGCTTCATCGGGCGCACGTAATAGTGTACCCTTTAAAATGGGCACTGGTGTGCCGTCTTCATCGGGCAAAGGATTTGTTAAGGCTAATTTTCCTGCATATGAGTGTGATTGTAATTCCGAGAAATTAGAAAAGGGTAATGAAGGATTGAAAGAAAGTGATTATGGGATTTTTGAAAATTGTGTTTTTTGTGGGAAGAAGGCGAGGCGTTTGAATTTTTGTCGGAAGTGTAATGAGGTTAAGGATGGAGATTGTAAGTTGCATGGTAAGGTTGGTGGAAGTTGGAATCGGAGGGTTGATATTGGGAAGTATTTTGAGAGTGCCGTTGAAATGTTGGGATTTAAGGATTTTGAGATTTCGCCTTTGATTAAGGGTGTTAGTGGGATGAAGAGTGAGTCGAAGGTTCCGGAGAATTTGGCGAAGGGGATTTTGAGGGCGAAGTTTAATTTGAGTGTTAATAAAGATGGGACGGTTCGTTATGATGCTATTGAGATTCCGTTGACGCATTTTCGGCCGCGTGAGATTGGGACTTCGTATGAAAAGCTTTTGGAGCTCGGTTATTTGAAAGATGTTGATGGGAGGGATTTGGTTGACGATAATCAAATTTTAGAGCTGATGCCACATGATGTTGTTTTGCCGGCACTTTGTGAGATTGCAGGTCAGAGTTTAGTTAATGAATGTAATGCTGGAGAGGTTTTTTTGAATATTGCGAATTTTGTTGATGAGGAATTGTGTCGGTTTTATAAGATGGATAGGTTTTATAATTTGAAAGAGAAGGGTGATTTGATTGGGGTTGAGGTTGTTTGTATGGCACCGCATAATTGTGCTGGGGTTGTTGGGAGGATTGTTGGTTTTGGGAATATGCAGGGTTTGTTGGCTAGTCCTTATATGCATGCGGCTATGAGACGGGATTGTGACGGGGATGAATGTGCGGTGATGTTGTTGATGGATGTGCTGTTGAATTTTTCGCGGAAGTTTTTGCCGAGTCATAGAGGTGGTAGTCAAGATGCACCACTTGTTTTGAATGCACGTATTATTGCTGGAGAGGTTGATGATCAGATTTTGTTTTTTGAAAGTTGTGGTAGGTATCCGTTGGAATTGTATGAGGCAGCTGAGAAGGGTTTGCATTCGAGTGTTATTGTGAATAAGGTTGGATTAATTAGGGATAGGCTGAAGAGGGGCGAGGATGGGTTTGTTGGGAATGGTTTTAGTCATAATACTAATGATTTTAATTTGGGAAATAATAATGGGGTATATAAGAGTTTGCCGACTATGAAGGAGAAGGTTATGGCACAGATGGAATTGGCTAAGAAGTTGCGGGGTGTTGATGAGGATGATGTTGCGCGACTTGTTTTGGAGAGACATTTTATTAGAGATATTCGTGGGAATTTGAGGAAATTTGCTCGACAGGGATTTAGGTGTTCGGCCTGTAATGAGAGTTTTCGGAGACCACCTTTAGTTGGAGTTTGCACGAAATGTAAGGGTAAGTTGATTTTTACTGTTAGTGAGGGTAGTGTTCGGAAGTATTTGGAGCCGGCGATGGAATTGGTTAGGGATTATAATATTTCGAGTTATACGAAGGAAAGTATAGAATTGATTGGGGATTATATTGAGAGGATTTTTGGGAAGGGGGAGAGACAGGGGACTTTGTGATTCGTTCAGTTAGGTTTTAAAATAAAGACTATGTTAAACAATTATGGATTATAGTGAATTATTAGATAATTTAAAGGAAATGGAGTCAGAGATTGTAGAATGTAAATCTGGCTTTGGCTTGAATCCCTTCGGTAAAACTATGGCTGCATTTTCTACAAAGAAAGGCGGGATGATTTTTTTAGGGGTAACTGATGATCGGACTCCTGAGGGTATCTGTTGGAACCAGGGCTTGAAAGATAATATTTGCCAAGTTGCTAGAGCATGTAAGCCTTCTATTGACCCGGACATCAAGGAAATAAAACATGATCCAATAAAATCAATAATTTGTATTAAAATTCCCTGTGGCGACGGGGGTGTATATACTTATAAAAATATTCCTTATGAGCGAAGACAGGGAATCAACCACCCCTTGACTCCTGACGAAATTGTGGATATACAAAAAAAGAGAAGAAGAATTTCTTTTGGTGAGATGCCTTCTAAAAATTCAGACAGGCCAGGTCTCATTAGTGATATAGATGAAGCAGAGGTTAAAAAACATTTAATGAAATCCAGTGGTAGTGTGAGAGAAGATTTTGATCTAAAACAATTCTTAATAAATAGCGAACTTTCCGTTAATGGTTCTGGGAAGGTTAAGAATTCAGCCATACTTCTTTTTGGCAGAAACCCCTCTATGTTTATTCCTCAAGGAAAAATTAATATCTCCGTCTTTCCTTCTAAAGAGATTACAAAGGATTTTATCAAAAAAACAATTGAAGGAAGTTTGTGGTCATTGTACCTTAAGGCATTTATAGAAATTACTCGAAACACTAGAACTTACTCGTTTATTAAGGGATCCGAAAGAATTGATGTTCCGGAGTATCCTACTGAAGCAATAAGAGAAGCTGTTATTAATGCAATTATTCATAGAGATTATTTTTCAGATCTTGAGATTTTTATTAAAATTTTTAAGGATAGGATAGAAATAACAAACCCAGGAGGGTTTCCTTTTGGAGGGTATTCTTGGGATGAAATAGAAAAACGAGGAATGTCTATGAGGCGAAACAGAACTCTAGCAGATTATTTTGAAAGAATTAATTTAATGGAGAAAGATGGCCACGGCATACCACGAATCAAAAGAGAGATGAAAGAACATGGACTAAAAGAACCATTTATTGATCCCACAGAGAATACATTTAAAATAGTCCTCTTTGGTCCAGATGAGGACAGATCCCGAATACTTAATTCTCCATATAGAAGGGTTTTAGATTCTAGTAGTTTGAGTGAAAGACAGAAGGTTATTCTGGTTGAGATTACTTCTAAGGGAAGTATTAATAGGGGTGAATGCTCTGAACTACTAGATATTCCTCCGAAAACTGCAACTAGGGATTTGAGAGGGTTGGTAGAGAAGGGATTTCTTAGTCCAAGTGGGGCAGGAAAGGGAACGAGGTATTTTTCTAACTAATGTCCCGTAATGTCCCGTAATGTCCCGTATATTACATAGCGTAACCTAATGTAACACAGTATAACTTAACAATAGCACGATAATTTTTTTAACTAGATTGACTTTTTTGGCTAATGGGTTTTGTGCACTTGCATCTTTATAGTGAATATTGTTCTTTTTTGACGTGTTCCATAAAAAATCAAGGTGTCTTCGACACACATGATTTTTATGGAAGCGTGTTGAATGTAAAGAGGGGTTGTTTTTGGGTTTGATTGGGAGATGGGTATTGGATGTCTAGTTTGGGTGTGGGGAGTCGGTGGTCGGTGGTCGGGGAAGGGGAGAATTTTAGCCACGGGATTACACGAGATTTCACGAGATTTGGAGGGGAGATTTTTGGCTAGATTAAGTTTAAATAGTTTGGACTTGTTGTTTTGTTATGATTATTAATATTGAAAAGAGGCATGTTTTTTTGATTGTTGGGGTGTTGGTTTTTTTTGGTGGGTTGTTTTTTGTTAATGCTTTTGGAACTTCTGTTCCTGCGACTCTTGGGCATAGTTCTGCTGAAATTATTGTGGATGATGCTTTTTGTAATAGGATTACGGGGCATGGGTGTGGGGTTGATATAGATACAGATACTAATACTAATGCGGTAACGGAATGTTTGGATGATGAGTTTCTTGATGGTGATGGGAGTTGTTTGACGGCTGAGGAGATTGTTGGTGTGGTTGGGGGAGGGGAAATGGTTTGTGAAGAATTTGTTCCTACTGTTACTTTATCGTTCTCTGGTTTTACTAATATGGCTGTACCTATTGGGGTAGGTTCAATAAATGAGCTTACTTGGTGTCGCGAGAAGGGATATATGATTGCCTTCCCGTTAGATACAATTCGTGTTAATGGATATTATGCGAGTTATGATGAAACTTGGCAGAGATGGAATCCAGGGCAATGTGTTGTAGATTGGGGATGTTTGGCCTATAAGGTAACTCGTATTGAGTGTTGTAAATAAAACAAAGAACAAAATTTAGTGAGGAGTAGTTGGGTGGGTGATGTTTGGGTGTAACTTAACAATAGCACGACAATTTTTTTAAAGTGATTTTGGTTTTTTGGTAGATATGGAATATTTAATTGGTGTTTTGGTTTTTTGGTGTTTTGGTATTTTGGATTCCATGAGAAATCATGGTGTTTTTAACACACATGTT
>DAOWCW010000049.1 GCA_030639395.1 archaeon | reverse complement strand
TTCTGTGAATAAGGAGCTTGGTCCTTTGATTGGGAGTTCTTTTTATTGTGAGATAATTAGTCTCGGGGATAGTTCTGTTTTGAAAGTTGGTGCTGATGTAATAGGAAGTGGGGACGAGTTGAATATGGTTGTTTATCCTGGAAGTGGTTTTGGTGCGTCGTGGGAATGTAGTTTTAATCCAGATACTGAGGAGGGCTGTGTCATTAGTCCGGATATTGGTGAGATTTTTTCTGAAGGAGAATATCAGGTTTGTGTTGGTGCGGATACTTTGACTGAGTATAGGATTTATGAGGATTATACTGGAGAGAGTTGCGGTTTTGCTTATGATGTTGGACCTGAAAGTAGTGTGAAGGATTATGGTGTTTTTGCTCAGGGTGTTATGTATGCGGATGCAGAGGCTATGGAGACTATTGATTTCGATGAGGAGAGTGTTGATGCAGCTAATTATATTATTTCGGATAGGTATGATGGAGATTGTTCTGAGGGATGCGTTTTGCCAATGAGAGTTTTTGGCGTCGCTCAGAATTTTAGGATTTATAATGTTAGTTTGATTTATACGGATAATTCAGAGTGGGAGTCTAGTAATTTGGTTTATGAATTAGTAGAGAGTTCTGCTATGGTCGATTTTCCCCCAAGGGATGACCCTGCTGGTCCTAATGGGATTTTAGATTTGGGATTTTTGGGCTTGGTTGTTTCTGAGGCTGGAGAATATTTTGCTGAACTTTCTGGTGAGGATATTTTTAGAGAGAATGTTAGGCTTTTACCTGCTCCGATTATTTCTTCGGTTTTGCCATTGGATCCTCCTGCTGGAGTTCCTGTTTTGTTTTATGCGAAGATTGATTTTTCCCCAAGTGCCTCAAGTAGGCATGACCCTGTTGGCCCCGATGACCCTGCTGGTCCTGATGAGAATGAGTCTTTGAGTTATGAGTGGGATTTTGGGGATGGGACTGGGATAGTGAGGAGTAATGTGCCTTATATTGTTTATTCTTATAATAATTTGGAGAATTATACATTATCATTGAGGGTTAGTGCTGGTGGTAATTTAAGTAGCGAGAAGAGTTTTGGGGTTGAGGTGATTAGTCCTGAGGAAGCTGTGGAGACTGGGTTGAGAGAGAAGGGGATTTCCTTGGAAAGAGTTAGGGATATTATTGAAAGTTTTCCTAAGTGGTATGGAGATGATTTACTTAGTATTCTTGAGATTGCACGTTTTGAAGATGAATTAAGTAGGCTGGGTAGGGCATGGAACAATTCTTTTGATGTGGAAGATTTTAGGGATGTTGCCCAGGAGCTTTATGCTTTGAATATTCCGGTTGTTGTTGGGGCGAATAGTCTTGAGAGTCCGTTTTTGATGTCAGAGCTTGGAGATGTTGATATCGAGCCTATTACTATAATTTCTGGAGGTGTTAGTGGGGCTTTGAATGAGGATTATGTTAAGCCTATTTTGACTTGGCAGAATGACAATGTAGATATTGTTGTGAAGAGTAAGGATGTTTTTGTTTCGTATTTGAATGGAGAGGATCGGGAGGTTTTGAGTGTGCATAGTTTTGATGTGACTTCAAGGGGGGATGGAGAAAGTTATTTTGTGATTAATAAGCCATTTGATGAATTGTATTTTAATGATGTTGCTGGGGCTCGGAAGGTTGGAGATGCGACGGTTATTATTTTAAATGCTGGAGAGAGGAAGAGTTTTGAATTTTATTATGAGGATGGGGATCGTGGGAGTTTTTTTATTTCTCCGCGTTTGAGTTCTCTTGTGATTGAGGCAGATATTGAAAGTGATTGTAACTTTAATGAGATTTGTGAGGAGGCTGCGGGGGAGAATCCGGATAATTGTAGGAGTGATTGTAAGCCTACAGGGAAGGCAGTCTTTTTTTTGATTTTGAGTGTTTTGTTTTTTTTGGTTATTTATTCTGGTTTGCAACTTTGGTATAAAAAACATTATGAATCTTATTTATTTAAGGATGCGGCACAGTTGTATAATTTGTTGATGTATGTATCTAATGCTAGGGCTCGTGGACTTAGGGATAATAGAATTGGTGCGGAGTTGAGGTCTAAGGGTTGGTCTAGTGAGAGGGTGAATTATATTATAAGGAAGTCTATTGGGAAGTCTATTGGGATGATTGAGATTATTCCGATTGAGAGGGTTTCGGCTTTGATTAGAAATTGGAAAGCTAGGAAGGCTCTCGAGAGGGCTAAGGAAATTGCTACCCGTGTTCAAGGGCAAAATGAGAGGAAGGTTGGGAAATATGAAGCACGAAGAGTTGACTGAGAAGATTATTGGTATTTTTTATCGAGTTTATAATTCTCTTGGGTATGGATTTTTGGAGAAAGTTTATGAGAATGCTATGGCTGTTGAGTTTCGTAAGGTGGGATTGAAGTTCGGGCAGCAGGTTGGAGTTTCTGTTTTTTATGAGGGTGAGAATGTTGGGGATTATGTTGCCGATTTTATTGTGGAGGGGAAAGTGGTTGTTGAAGTTAAGGCTCTGAGTGAGTTTAGTGGGAATGAGAAGGGGCAGTTGTTGAATTATTTGAGGGCTACGGATTTGGAGGTTGGGCTGGTTTTGAATTTTGGCAGGGAGGCTAAGGTTAAGAGGAAGGTTTTGGATAATGAGTTTAAGTTTGGGGTAGGGGAATAATTGGCACAGATCTCACGGATTGCACGGATTTTTGAATTTTGGGTTGGTGGGTTTGGGGGCGGGGTTTTGTTGGGGGATTAAAGGGAAGGGGGAGAGGTAGTAAGTTTGAGTTTTTATAATTCTAATTATTACTGTGGTTTGGCGACAAATTGGGAGAAAGGTTAATAAATCTATTTCTCTGTGAAGAAAGATGATAAAGATTATGAGGAATTTTGCTAGGAGGATTTTTTCTGGTATTTTTAAGAAGAGGGGTGAGGTGAAGCTTGGTTTTTATGGGTCGCCTAATGCTGGGAAGACGAGTTTGGCGAATAGGGTTTGTCAGGATTGGTTAGGTGAAGATTTAGGTTCGGTTTCTAGGATGCCACATGAGACGAGGGAGATTCAAATTAAGGAGAAAGTTGTTTTGGAGAGGGATGGGAAGAAGATTGAGTTTAAGTTGATTGATACTCCTGGTGTTGCGACTCGGATTGATTTTGAGGATTTTATGAAATTTGGGATGAAGAAGAAGGCGGCACAGGAGAGGGCGAAGGAGGCTACGCAGGGGATTATTGAGTCGATTAAGTGGTTAGATGACATGGATGCTGTTGTTGTTATGATTGATTCGACGATGAATCCGTATTCTCAGGTTAATATTACTATTTTGGGGAATTTGGTTGCTAGGAATATTCCGGTTTTGGTTGTTGCTAATAAGATAGATTTAAAAAAATCTAATATTAAGAAAGTAAAAGGAGCTTTTCCAGAGTATAATGTTGTTGGGATTTCGGCTAAGGATGGGAAGAATATTGAAGAGTTTTATGAGGAACTGTTCAAACTCGTTAAACGAGTTTGAGGGTGGGTGACATCTTTGATGTCGGTGGTTAGACGCTTTGCGTCTGGGGGGTTGAACACTTTGTGTTCGGTGGTTGCGACAAAGTCGCGGGGCTTGTGTAGCCTATTGTGTTTGGAAAAAAATGGTGAAGAAAAAAAATAAAAGAGTTGATAGTATAAGGAGAGTGGGGCTTTTACAGATGGTTTTTGGTTTTATTTTGTTTATTGGGATTATTGTTTCTTTCTTTTTGTTTCCTAGTTATTTTGAAGACAAAGAGTTGGAGATTTTTGAATTAATGGATAAGGATTATGCTAATTATTGGGAGAATTCTTCTTTAGAGATTAGAGCTATTGGGTTATTAGACGTTGGGGATATTTATCAGAATCATATTTATTTTATTGAAAATCAGAAAAAAATGATTTATTGTACAAAGATAATTTTATTCATATTATCTATTATCCTCATATTAAATGGTTATATTAATTTTTTAAGGGGAGATAAGTAAAATGGTTAAGGTGAAAAGGAAAAAAAAGGTGACTCGGAAAGTTCGAGTTGCAGATTCTGAGCAGTTAAGGGGACTTGGTGGTTGGCTTATATTAGTGTCGGCAAGTTTTATTTTTTCTGTTATATATTATTTTTTGATGATATTTTTTGAGAGAAATTCTATGGGTTATTTAATCTTATTCATAAATATAGTTATGTTCTTTTTTAGTATTTTGGTGGCTCGTTTTTATTTTTATGAAAAAAGAAAGGCGGTTTTGTGGGTTATAGTGTGGTTTTGGGCTGGCTCTATTGCAAGTTTTTTGAATAATTATATTCTTGGCGAGAGCGTGATGAGAGAGGTTTCTGCCTATACCGTCATTCCAATTATTTGGACTTTTTATTTTATGAAATCTGTTCGAGTTAAAAATACGTTTGTAAATAAATAATATGGTTGATGAAAAAAAAGAATTTGAAAAGTGGTTGATGTTGGCTGAGCGTGACTTGAGGACTGCTGAGAATAGTTTAGGGAGTGGAGACTATCATGCTTCGGTTTTTTGGTGTCAGCAGTCTGTTGAAAAGGGGCTGAAGGCGTTGTGGTTAAAGAGAGGAAATGAGTTAATTAGGACTCATGATTTAATTCTTCTTGGTAAGAATGTAGAGTTATCGGAAAAGTATTTTTTGGATTTAGATAAAATTTCGAAGGCATATATTAGCTCTAGATATTCTTTAATGATTGATGAGAATATTCCTGGAGAATCTTTTGAAAAAGAGGTTGTGCAAAGTTTTATTAAAATAAGTGAGGATGTTTTAGAATGAATAAAGAAGAGAATATGAGTGTTGTTAGAAAATTTAAAGATGCTGTGTTGGGGAAACTTTCTTTGAGTAGGTTGATTTTGTTTGGTAGTCGTGCTAGGGGAGACTTTAAGGAGGACAGCGATTTTGATTTAATTATTGTTAGTGATGATTTTGAAGGAGTTAAGAGTTATGAGCGAGGTGGTGAACTTCGTATGGATTGGGGATATGATTATTCTGTAGATATGATTTGTTTAACTAATAGTGAATTTAATAAGGTAAAGGATAATCGGCAGACTGTTATTGGGTTGGCAGTCCGGGAGGGGGTTGAGATTTAATGGCTAGAAAGAAAAAGAAAGTGATTAGGGAATCTAGAAGGGTTTTTAGTACACGCAATAGTGTACCCTCTAAAAAGGGGATTAAATCCCGATCCTCATCGGGCAAGAAAGGTGAGCTGACTATTCATTTTATGCCTTATTCTGAGATTGCGTATGAGGATGCTGTTGGTCGCATAAAGAAGATTATGGGGATTGTTTTGAAGGGTAAGATTGTTATTTTGCAGGGTAAGCTTCGGCCTGATGAGGAAGTGAAGTTGATTGAGAATTCTATGATGTTGATTGGAAATGTTGTGGGTTTTGCTGGTATTGAGATTGCGAGCTTGAGCGGGGAGAATGAGAACCGTAGTTTGTTTGAGGGGGTTAGGCGGAATATTGCGAAGATTCTTGTGGGGGAACAGGATGCCATTACGGTGATTGGTCCGGCGAGCGTTGTTAAGGAGATGACGAAGGATCCGAAAAAAGTGGAATTGATGCTG
>DAOWCW010000063.1 GCA_030639395.1 archaeon | reverse complement strand
TTCTTCTTTATTTTTACTTACCCAGTTTTTGAGTTTTTTCTTTAGTGTGCCGAACATGTTTTATTGAGGAGAAATTTGTTTAAATTTGTTTGGGAAGAGGAGTATAACAATTGTTTTAAAGAGATTGGGGCTGAATTTATTATGTTGACGTTTAGTGATATTTATGAGGCCATGAGGAAGGAAAAGTATGGTGAGAATTTGCAGATTTTGCCTAAGGCTTTTTTGACGGGGGTTAGTGATTATTTTAGGGAGAAGAGAGAGTTTTTGAATAAGGAGGATGATTTGTTTTCGGATATTGTGATTAAGAATAAGAAGAAGTTGGATAATGCGGTTTCGAGTTTTAGGGATTTGTTGAGGATTCGGAAGAAGAAGATTTTGAATTTGGCGTTTGTTGCGTCGCAGGTTGGGATTAGTAAGAAGGATTTTGAGAATTTGTTGGGTTTTGAGAAGGATTTGTTTGAGGAGTTGGTGAAGGCGTTGGAAAGGGCAGAGAAGAATCAGGTTGCGGATATGAATGGTGGCGGGAAGGAAAAGGAATGTAGACATAAATTGGTGAGGTTTTTGGATGATGTTTCGGAGTTTTTGAATGTTGAGGGAGATGCGGTTGGTCCGTTTGTTAAGGGTGAGGTTGCGAATTTGGAGTGTGAGATTGTTGATATGTTGCAATCTGATAAGAAGGTTGAGGTTATTAATTATTAAGTGGATTTATGGTTACATAAAGCTTAAAAATAGATTCTGCGGATTATCTTTATGCCTGCGTAGCTTCCCACGGGGATGACCCGCTTTGCGGCCCTCAGCACTAACTTCGCATTGGAAATGCTCGTATAAACCGGTCTCAAAATTTATTTCATAATTTTTCACTGCGGTTTATGAGTATCTGTCTTAAGTAAACAGAGGGTCTCCATTAATTTTAAAAAGTAAACATTCGCTTTATCTTTGTGCCTGCGTAGCTCAGTGATAGAGCATCTGTCTTGTAAACAGAGGGTCGAGGGTTTGACTCCCTTCGCAGGCTTTTTTTGGAATCCCTTTGTGCGAAGGTACAAACCCAGGGTTTCCCACAGGGAGTTCTTTCGCTTCGCTTAGTCTGACTCCCTTCGCAGGCTTTTTTTGAAATCCCTTTGTGCGAAGGTGCAAACCCAGGGTTTCCCACAGGGAGTTCTTTCGCTTCGCTTAGTCTGACTCCCTTCGCAGGCTTCTCATAAAAACGTATCAATCCGAAAGGGGGCTTCTTGTCTTATGGGCATGAATCCCGAGATGGGAGAAATACCTTTTTGACTAATTATTGGGCTTTTGCTAAATGGCAAAATGCAACAAAAAATACTAAAAACAGCAAAAGAGGCATTCCTAAATGTCCTACTTTCAAAAATAGAGACATTAAGGGATGTCCAAATTCTCTCAAAAAAGCTCTATAATTAAGACACCTCAACATTTTCTCTAAAATACAAGTGCTCTACTTCTCAAAACAATTCTAACTTTGCACAAGACTTAATCAATTCTTTATTTAATCAAAAATCTAAAATTCAGCTTAACAAACTGACTTAACAAAAGTTAAGGGGCATGAAGTCCTTAGGTTTTTTTTGAAAAGGATATAAAGCGACAAAGAAAAAAGGATTTTAGTTGTTGGGAAAACGCAGGGCGGAAAAAATTATTGGACTAAGAAGTTGTTCGGTCAATATAAGAATAGGATTGTTTACGATATTAAGCGGGAGTATTCTGATTATGGTTTATGATGATACGGCGGAGAGTGAGCAGGTTAAGAGGTATGGGGTTGTTTAGAAAAAATTATTTTTTTTGGTTTTGGAGGCGGAGTTCCAATATTCGATTTTGCTATATAATTTGCACTTGTCCAGCCTAGTATTCCTAATCCAAGTGAAAGATGATTAAAAGAATCCATATAAAATTCATTATTTCCCGAGACTGCCCCTGTAATCAACTGTCCAACTCCAACTAATGTTTTAACAGCACCTAAGCCGTAACAAATTACATCTAGATATTTTGTAGTTTTGCTGGGTAAGCCAATTGCTTCGTTTTTAATTTCTTCATGCATTGAACTGTTTGGCCTTGCTGATTCAATCATTCCCATTAGGGCTGTGCCAACCACTGGAATTGCTATAATAAAATTATGAGTACTAGCCCCATATCCTCCCAATACTGTTGCACTTCCTAGGTATAAAATTTTTTCTAAATCTGCTTTGTTTCTATGAGTTTTGTCTTGCCACTTGGTTGCGATTTTTTTATTAAAATTAAAGAGAGCACTATCTAAGGTATCTATAAAGCTTCCATCATTTTTATTAAATTGGTCATCTAATGTCATATTAAATTTAGAAATTTAAGCCTTATAAGACTTTCTATAGTGTTATCACTAGATAATAGTTAGTCTATTTCTTTTTCCCTAATTCATTTTTAAAATAAAGGATAAAATTTAAAAACTTTAAGTTGCCAATAGAGTTATCATGGTGATTGTTAAAAGAGGCGGGAGCACCTAATTATAATCAGGGATTTAAAAGAGGGCAAACTAAAACTTTTAGTATAGAAGATAAGAGAGGGATTGAAAAAGCATATAAAGAATTGAAATCCTCTTATGATATTAAACACAAAAAGCCTTTAGCTAAGTCAAAAAGATGAGAGGCTCATTTTGGGTTTAATATGTTTATGATTTGAAGCTCTTCGTGGCTTTCTTTGAAAGCCAAACATTTAAAACTGACAAATGGAGTAAAATGTTATGCCAGGAAAAAATAAGCCGAAGCGACTTGATAGAAATAGAGCTTGGAGGGTTGCGCGACGGAAGAAGAGAATTGCAAAGTTGGTTAGTGGCGGGTCTCGTAATAGGAAGCCTAGGCCGAAGAATAAGGGTGTTAAGGTTGTTGAAGTTGTAAAAAAGGTTGTAACACGTAATAGTGTATCCTCTAAAAAGGGGACTGATGTTCCGATTTCATCGAGCAAGAAAGTTGCTAAGAAAGAGTAGTTTTTGTTTTATTGTGATTGTGTTTTTGTGGAATAAATAATTTTAGTAATTGCTTGGATTTCCGAATGTTTCTTTTGTTGTTTTTTCTATTTCTGATGTGAAGCCTTCTATCGCATCTAGGACGCTTTGTGCTGTTTCTTCTGCTGTTTGGTTTATGTTGGTGCAAGCTACATCCACTACTAGATTTTTATT
>DAOWCW010000010.1 GCA_030639395.1 archaeon | reverse complement strand
GTGTCCAATCTTCCCCTCCAAATCCCGTGCAATCTCGTGAAATCCCGTGGCTAAATTTCCCCCTTCCCCCCGACCACCCACTACCGACTCCCCAACACCTAATACAGGCATCCAATACAAGCATCCAATACCAAACCAAACAAAACCAAGTGTCCATAAGAAATAATGCGCGTTTTTCTGAAAGAAAAATGCCATGATTTTTTATGGAATAATACCCAACCCCGACTCCCGACCACCGACCACCAACCACCGACCACCGACCACCGACTCCCGACACCCAAACTAGGTATCCGACCCCAACCCCCGACCTATTCATCCAACTATTAACAATCCAAATATTATAAATGATTCCTTAAGTCAGCCCCGCCAAAGCAACAGCCCCAACAATCGTCAACCCAATAATAGATCCAGCCGCAACAATCAAATACAAAATCATCGAAAGTTTCAAATTCTTCCCAGCCTCTGCCGTCATCTGAACCGGATCCCTCCCACTCTTAATAGTTACAAGCGTCGACGTTAAAATAAAAACAACCTGAATCAAATAAACCCCAACAATAATCTGCAACCAATAGGTCGGAATCATCTTCGACACATCAAAAATCGCCAAAATCCCCTCAATCCCTCCAGCCGCATCAATCGCTCCCCCACCCAAACTTCCCGAAGAAAACATCTCATTTAAAGCACTAAGAATCGTCGTAATCATTCCAGATAAACCAACTATAATACCAGATAACAACGGTGCCAAAAAGGTCATATTCGACTTCATATCAGAAATAATATCCGCCAACAAATCATTCAACCTATCATTAATCTTCTTAATATTCTTAGAGTAATCACTAATCGACATCAAAGACCGAGCCGCAACCTGTAAACCCTTCTTCACTGACTCAACCAAAATCTTCATAGAAGTAGCAACCAACTGCGATGGATAAAAAACAACAGCCCCCCTCTTCGGATCAAAAAGTGCCCTCTCTAAACTCATCCCTAACTGCCCAATATTCTCATTCACAATCCTAAAAAAACCCTCAGTCGCAGTCCCCTTCACAGAACTCGAAACCTTAACAAAAGCAATCTCCGCAGGACTACCATCCCCAATCCGATTTCCCAACTGAAATAACGACGACGTAAACTCGCTCTCAACTTCCTTATATTTATTTCTCGTCACCAAAATTTCTTCAGTTCTAGCCTTAGCTCCAACAATAAAAACCACCGCAATAGCAGCCGGAATACACAAACTCATTAACAAAGCACCAGAACCAAACGGACCAGACAATCCACCAGCCGAATCAGTCAAAATACCAAACACTCCCCCACCCCCCAAAAAACCCAACCCAATCTCAGACCAAGCATAATCCCGTGTCGTCCCAAGCCAAATCGGAACAGGAGTATACCGCCACAAAAACGGAATCAACCCAACAATAAAAAGTGGCAACGCCAAAATAACACCCTTCCAATATCCAGCATTACTCGCATACTTCGCATACAACGGCGTCTTCTTCAACAACCCACTCTCGCCATAACCCCCAGGTCGCCTCATCATAACATTCTCAGTCAAAGCAATCACCATAAATGGCACCAGCACATTAAAAATTAACAAAACATGAAACCACTGAATCGCACCCCCAAGCATCGTCGAAGCAAGCGGCAAAATTGCCAAAGCCAGCGTAGGCAAAACAATTCCTAACATATAAACATTCGTCAACGGCGCCTTAGCCTCGTGAGTATATTTCAACATCTTATCATAAACTCCATCTAAAATAACCTGCAAACTCTTCTCTAAAGTAGTAATCCTCCGCCCCTCATTCGATTCATACAAACTCGACTCAATCAAATGAAACGCCTCAACAAACTCCAAGCTATAATCCTTCCATCTCAACAAATAATCATCAACACTTTCCTTAATCGTCGAAAACTTACCAACCTCCACATCCCAAAACACCTTCCTAAAATCCAAGCTCAAAGGTGGCCTCAAATGCTCCGAAGCAAAAGCAACAGCCTTCTCAAAATTACTAGTATGCTTCATATAAATCACAATATACAAAATCGCTGGAACCATCTCGGCAGAAGCATTCAGCCGCCAACGAACCGCCAACCTCTCTGGAGTCTTAGAAGAATAGAAAAATAGAAAAATAGAAAACAAAAAAACCAGAAATAAAAACATCATAGAAAAAACTCCAGTTAATAACCAAAGAGCAACAAAAAATGCAATCCCACCAAAAAGCGAAGCAAACAATAACATCGTAGAAAAAACAACAACCTCACTCGCCGTTACATTCAAATGCGCAATATCAATCGCCTGATCAATTCGAACCTTATCTTTCTCCCCAATCTTCATAACAAAAATATTCCCCATAGACTTACACCACCTCTCATACCGCGAAAACTCAGGAGACATCTCATCCTTAAATTTCTCATAACTCTTAGAAAACTTCTCCCGACTCCCAACTTGGTCATAACCGTGCATCTGTCTCTCTATCTTCGCCCCATACTTATTCAAAATATCGTCGGTACTCGTCATTTTCCACCTCTATTTAATATCAATATTCCATATAATTTAACACCATTAACTACATCGTTAAACAAATGAATATTTTTCTTTTTTAAGTCAAGAATCTTACTCTCTACAAACAACTCAACATTATGCCCAATCTTCCTCTCAAACTTCCTCAAATCCAAACCTGTCTCAACCTTTATCTTATCACCATTCGCAACCTCAACAAAAATATCAACATTACTCTCCTTCACAGAATCCCCTTTTCCAATACTTCCAAATAAAATAACCGCAGACGGTGCTAACTCCTCAACTAAAAAATCAATCAACCCAGAACCAACAATTTTCTCAACATAATAATTAATCTTCCTCGTCAAAAATATTTTACTCCAGCTAGCACGACCATCTTTATCAATCATCCCTTCCTTCTTCAACTCTAAAATAATCTTATGTGCCGTAGCTCGAGGAACCTTCGACAACTTAGAAATCTCTCTAACTGTAAACACCTTCTCAGGAAACTCATAAAAAACTTCCAATACTTTTTCCTCATTATTTCGTCTCATATCATGGACTTAAGTCTCAAATACCAGACAAACATGCTATATAAATATTTCTCCAAGTCCATGTCTCATATCATGGACTTAAGTCTCAAATACCAGACAAGATATTATCAAATTCTATCTATAGTCACTAAGAGCAACCAAAAATAATAACCAAAAATTTCTAAACCAATACTTACTTTTTTTCCTTGTATTTTTTCCCAAAATAAATCATCAAAACTAAAATAACAACGATGATGATAACGATAATAATAATCCAAGTCCTGTCTACTCTTTCTTCAGCGACGATAACACTCTCTTTAACATCAGTCTCACTAATCTCAGAATCCACATCAGCACCTTCGCCATCCACAGCCACAATTTCCTCATCAATTAAGGTCAAAATAAAATTAGCCCTACCTGAACTAATCGCCTTAAGATAAATACTCAAGTCATAAGCCCCATCACTGTCCACATCTACTTTTTCTGTCGCCCCAACAACAACATCCAACGTAATTGGATCACTAGAAATCGTAATCGTAGCTTTACTTCCAGAAACATCATTCACTGTCAAACTATGGGACTGCTCCCTTAAATTAAAACTAACTTTATAATTTTTACCTAATGAAACACCATATCCCCCCAAAAGCTTAGATTCAGAAGGGCTATATGTTGGATACCCACCACCACCACTAGAAGAAGAAGAAGAAGCAATTACCGTATAACTAGCACTATCACTATGAGAATTCCCTGCATTGTCTGTTACTGAACATGTATAACTAAACGTCCCCGAAGACAAAGTAGAAGGTGTTGATCCAGCTGTCGTCAAAGACGCATTAATCCCTGAACCACCATCTGTTCCACTGCATGTACAACTAACCGTAGCTCCTGAACTAACCGAACTAGGCGAACAAGATGCAGATGCCACAGGATTTATTGTATCTAATGTAAACACAATTGAAGAACTGTTTTCATTTCCAAATGTATCATTCATATAAACAGTCCATGTATTAGCCCCCTCAACAGTTGTCATGTTACTAAAATTAGAAGTACAAGCCTGGACCGTATAATTAGTTACTCCCGAATCGTTGGAATACCAAACCTTATCGCAACTTATTTCTGTATATGTAAAGTTAAAGTTTGTCGGAGCTGTTGCATAAGTTGTGTTAGTCGGATAGGCTGTATCAATTTGCGGGAAAGTTGTATCTAATGTAAACACAATTGAAGAACTGTTTTCATTTCCAGATGTATCATTCATATAAACAGTCCATGTATTAGCTCCCTCAACAGTTGTCATGTTACTAAAATTAGAAGTACAAGCTTGGACCGTATAATTAATTACTCCCGAATCGTTGGAATACCAAACCTTATCACAATTTGTTTCGGTATATGTAAAGTTAAAGTTTGTCGGAGCTGTTGCATAAGTTATATTAGTCGGATAGGCTGTATCAATTTGCGGGAAGACTGTATCATTAACAGTCACGCTAAGATTCTGAGTTTCAAAAACTCCGCTCGAATTACTAACAGTTATTGTAAAATTATAATTTCCAGACACAGAAGAAGACGTAACATTAAACCAAAAATATTGTAATGAACCATTTGATACCAAACTTGTATTAGACCAACTCAAAACAGAACTCGTATTTAAAAAACTAGTCACCGCAACATCAGTCGCATTAGAATCAGCAACAAAAACAAACCCACTAGGCAAGGTCACATTAATCTCGCTAATATTTTCACTAGCTTGAGTATTATTCACACTAAAATTATAAACCGCAACAGTGCTCTCATTCACAGAAGAAAATGCCGTCCCGCCCCCATTAACCAAAACGGCAGCTAAAACAATGCCAGCACAAAACACCCCCAAAGCAAAAACAAAAAACAAATTATTCAACCTCATGCTAAACTAAAAATTATTTTTTATATAAACATTTCGCTAACAGCGTCAACAACAGCATTATAAACAAATACGCTTCGCCTCTTCATCTAACCACCTCTTCCACTTAGGAAAAACTACATCACCAACGGGCAAACCAATATCAGAAGTAACTTCATCCGAAATCTGATGAAACGCATTATTAGATTTAACAGTAAACTCCCCCTCCAAAATCTCCGGCATATTCATCCTCTCAGCAAAATCCACAGTCTCTTGTTTTATATTAGCCCTCAAAACAACATTATCCCAAACCGCATCCCAATCCCCAGCCCAACCTTTAACATTCGAAGCAATCTCCTTCATGACCTCAGAATCCCCATTAATCAAATCATCCGTCGGCAAAATCTTATCGCTCTTCACATCATACTTCATCAAATCAACAAAACCTCCCTCCCTTAACGGATCCTTTTCCCAATGCTTACGAACCTCACTAATAGACAAAACCCGTCTCCAAGAATGTAGCCCATCCGCAGTCTTAATAGGATTCGCAACAACAATTAAATCAGTCGCCTTAAAACTCGTAACTGGAACTCCTAAATCATTACAAACTCTATCAAAAACAGAATATGGAGAACCACCATGAATCGTCCCTGCAACAACATTTGCCAAAGCCCCAACCCTCATGGCCTCATACAAAGCCTTCGCCTCACCAGACCGAATCTCCCCAACAATCAAACCAGAATCCCCAAGACGCAAAGAAGCCCGAATCCCCTCCTCAGCCGAAACCTCCGAAGACTCCCCACCCAAAGCCGACCTAACCTTCATCGACAAAATATCATAATCCAACTTCCTCATCGCTGAAACAGGAAGCTCCAAAGTATCTTCAACTGTAATTATACGTTTATTCGGCATAATCTCCAACAACAAAGCACCAAGCAAACTCGTCTTCCCACTCGACCGAGTCCCCGCAACCAACATCGTCCGAGCCCCATCAATCATAAAACTAAGCAATCCAGCCCCTAAAGAATCAATCATTCCATTCTTGATAAACAACGGCAAAGTCCAAGGCTTACTTCGATGCCTTCTTAAAGTATATGCAAGCCCACCAGAAGAAAGTGGCTGTTGAATAATCGCAACCCTAGCACTAACTCCAGCAAGTTCCAAATTCGTATCTAAAATCGGATTCGCCTCATCTAAAGCCCGACCCGACGTCATCCTAAACTTCGCAGCCCAAGAATCCGCATCTTCCATCGACGGAACCAAATTCGAAACACACTCTCCAAACTCATTATGCCTCACAAAAATATTCGACAAACTAACCGGAGCATTAACCATGATATCCTGTAAATCCTCATCCTGCAACAAAACCTCTAATATCCCAAACCCAATCGTATGCCTAACCAAAATATTTGCCAACTTCTTCAAATCCCCATAACTCAAAGTAATGTTCTTACTTCCAGCCAAATCATTAATCAAGTCCCGAGCAACATTAAAAAAAACCTGCCGCGTCCTCTCTGGATCACTAAACTCCTCAGCAGTCGGTCTATGTTCAATTAAAACATTCCGTGCCAAATTCAACAACATATGATGATCCTCATCCAGTAAATATTCAGGCGGAGACAAATGATAAACCATCTTCGCCTTATTCGGCCTTTTGAAAATACTAACCAAACTCTCATCGCTACCACTTGCAATTTTATACTGTTTTACAATTTCAGCATCACTAGGAATCTTAGCAACCATCCGAGTAAATGTAAAATTCGGCATAATATCCGCCCGAAAAACCTCGCCATAAATCGCCCTATCCCCTGAAGAATACGAATCAAAAAAACCCTTCAACCTTTTGACAATCTCTAAATCTCCAAACCATCCAACCATCTTCTCAAGCAGTCGGACATAACCCGTTTCCCTCCTGACTCCTGATTTAGCCTTCAATCTAAACAACTTTCCCCGCAACTCTCTATAAGCCAAAATCGGATCACTCGACAACAACTCATTAACAATCCTATTCAAAAAAACATAGGCCTCATTATAATCACCACCCAAAACACTAAGTCTCTCAGGAGAAACAATCTTTTCCTGTTTCATCAAAAAATCCATCAACCCCGCAACCTCCTGCAACATCCGAACCTGAGAAAAATCATAAGAATAATTCCTCTGCTGAACAAAAACAATCCGCGCAATATTCGACTCCTCTCTTAAAACATCCACGGTCCTCCCCATTACCTCACTGAAATCACCAACCGACGGAACAATCCCTGCACCTAAATAATTAACATACATAACATTCTCGCCACTCTCACGAATCACTTCATAAGAATACAACGCCGCATCCCCCTTAAACATCATTTTAGTGCCTCAAAATTCAAAACAAAAACACATATTAAAATATATGTATGTTAAAAAAAATCTTTAGGTTTTTGGTTCGCAATGATTTTATCATTGCCTAAGGATTGTAACCCTCTCTTCTTCTCTTTAATCTTCCTCCAAACAAAAAACCAAAAAACCAAACCCAACAAAACCAAACCCCCAGCAACTAAACTTCCATACTCAACAAAAAACAAAACCAACCGACTCGACTCAACCCTAACCCAAGAACTCGCCCCCGCCCTCTTCCCATCATAAACCACCTCAACATAAACAACATAATCTCCCGCAGACAAATCCTCAGGCAAAACAATCTCTCCCAAAAACTCCAACTCACCGTCAACGAAAACCTCTTCACTAAAAGAAACCACAACCCCACCCTCGCTATCCATAGCAACATAACTAATATTAACAGAATCAGCAACTTTACCAATCCCAACCAAAGAAACCACAAACCCAACGCTCTCCCCCGACAAAACAAACAAATCCTCGGCATCAATCTCCAAACTAACATCAAAAACATAACCCCTCGACAAAACACTAACCGAAACCAAAATCTCATCGCTCAAACTCCCCGAACTAACAAAAATCTTCCCAACATAAACACCCGCAATAATCTCCCCAACGTTAACAAAACCTTTAATCACCTTCTCTTCACCAGCCAAAACACTAAACCCATCAAAACTCAAAAACTCCAAATCCGAACTCACATTAAAATCCAAATCAACATTCCCTGTGTTAGAAATAACAAACTCAAAACTCCCACTATCACCCTCAATAACATCGAAACTCAAACTCGAATCAACTCCAAACTCACTCCGACTAGAAACACCAGCAACACCAACAGAACTCCCGCCAGAACTCGAAGAATCCCCACAAGCCGAACACAAACCCCCACAATCAACCCCCGTCTCGTCCTGATTTTGAACTCCATCCGAACAAGTCGGCGTCTCCCCCGCAGAATAATTACTAAAACTAGAAACACTAAAAACAAAAACACCGTCGCTATAATCAATCTCAACACAAGCCGAACAAAATACACCATCCCGCAAAGGCCTCGGATTAGAAAAACTCAAATCAAACAAAGTCAAATTCGCAGACACATTAAACTCAGGCAGAGACGAGGAATTAATAAAAACATAATTATTTCCTATCTCAACTTTATCACTCAGATTAACACTCCTAGATATCGAAAGCTCATCAATAAACCAAATCCTCCCGTAATTATTCCTGAACTTTACATTAGACAAATTCCTTAAATCATCAGTTGTTTTATTTGAGAAATTAGTTGTTTCTGTCATATTCCACAAAGACGAATTAAAAGTCACCGTCAAGTTTGTAATCGAAAAAGCATAATTCGTCGTCGCGAACACAGAGTTACTCGAGTTATCCTCCGCCCTACAATTCCAAAGATAAGTCCCATTCGGAAAAATTTTAGTAAACGTTGTCGAATTTGATGTTCCTGAAATATTAACCGTCTCATTAACATGCCATGTTGAATAATTTAAATACAAAGTAATATTCGCCAACTGAACATTATCTGTCGCTGAGCAGTTGAATATTATTGTTGTATTTGTAGTTGTGTAGTTTGCAGTTGGTGAGTTTAGGGTTACTGTTGGAAATGTTGTATCAGGAACACTAGAAACATTCAAACTCCATAAGCTCCAGTTTAAATTGCCAACAATATCATTTACAGAAACATTAACAACATAATAATACTCAATCAAAACACTTGCATTAACAATAACACCTGTTGAAGAATTAATCGAAAAGTTTGTTGTATCGTCAATATTAAAAATATCTAAACCAACCCCACTATCACTTGCATTAATATCGTAAGAAAAATTAACATTGTCATAACCTGTCTGATTATCTATTGCTGTAAAAATAGGTGACGTTGTGTCTATTGTGAATGTATAATTCGTATTACCCCAATCACCATTTGAAGCATTATCATAAGCTAAACAATTCCAAATATAAGACCCATCACCAACATTATTAATAGTATAAGTTAAACTGTCAGAATTATTCATATAATTAGAACTCCAACCACTAATATCTATGTACAAAGTAATATTTTGAATTTGATTATCGTCAGTTGCGTTACAGCTAAATGTAACATTTGAATTATTTGTTATTAAACTATTAGAAGGAATTAATAATTCAACCTCAGGATAATCAAGTTGTGATGAATTATCACTCCAGTTTAAATAACCTCGACTTACAATCTCATTCCAGTCATCAGTAAATATAATTGCATCAAACATTACTGTGTGATTATCAACATCATAATCAGGTTGATCAATTGTTGCTAAAAAATTAATTTGTTGAATTGTTGGTGCATAATTTTCAACTGTTTTTACATTTATAATATTAGAAACATTTTCACCATTTATCCATAATTTAAATTCTCCATTTGATTCATTTGATATTTTTACTGCATAAACTACAGAATGCCAACTATCATAATCAACTTGTACAGGATTTGAACAATTATACCCATTAACATTTCCAGGAAAAGGAGCTGCGCCATTATTTAAATCTAAATGATCACCAACCCAAATTGTAAATTTATGATCTTCATTTGCAGCAAAACTATCGGACAATCCACATTCACCCCATTGTCCATAATTTATTAATCCTCTAAAACCACTACCCCAAAGTTCAACATGTTTATTTGCTGATTGTATTGATGTCCCTTCTCTCCATACATCAAGACCATTAATTCTTTGAATTTTATTATAATATGCTAAATAATATGTCTTATTTAATTCTAATGAATATTCGATTAATGTAGATGGATTTATTTTATATTGAAATATAGTTGCAGAATTAACTTGATCTTTTAATATATCCCAATGCATATAATTATTACCTTGAGGTGTCCATGATTGATTTTGGGAGGTAGCATTGGAAGATTTAAGAGCAATTAAACTTTGATACCAATTATTACCTATATTATCTGGTCCATAAGGTAAAAAATCACCAGCAGTAATATTTTCTGCATCATAATAAAAATAAATTGTTCCATTAACATGAAAACTTATATTAAAATCATCATCATTAACATACCCATCACTTGAATTGCATCTGATATAATAAATATTATCACTTGGACTTGTTAAATTAGTTATTAATGTTTGGTGAGTAGTTGATCCAGTTACTAAAAAAGTATTAGTCATATCAGAATAATTTGTTTGTGAAATATTATAATACCTACATGTTGCATTAATATTAGTTGTTAAGCTAATATTAACTTCAGTTGTCCCAGATACTAATGATCCTATAGGTTGCGGATTTGATCTTATAGGAAGTTGTGATGAATTATCACTCCAGTTAAGATATCCCCGACTAACAATCTCATTCCAATCATCTGTTAAAATTAATGCATCAAATTTCCTTTTATGTGGTGGTGCATCATAAGCTGATTGTGCAATAGTTCCACCCATCTTAATATTGGTCAATGTTGGCATGGTATTATTAACTGTGGGAGTACTAAGAAACTCTAAAACCTTTTCACCATCAACCCACATAGAAACTGCTCCAGTATTATCTGTTGCCATTTTCACTCCTAACACTACAGAATACCATGTTTCATAAGCATATTGCCTAGTGTTCCCACATCCGTACCCCTCTAAATTAGTAGGCATTGGCATTATTGACGAATCTAAGTGATAAGTAGGATTTCCAACCATTATTGTGAAGTGATGGTCATCATTAGCTCCCATGCCTGGACTATACGAATCCTCACACTCATCCCACTGTCCTCTTCCAGTTCCCCACCTTAAACCACTGCCATATATTTCAACACCTTTATCTGAACTTTGGGTGCCACCTCCCTCGTGCCAAATATCCAATCCATCTATTCTATCAAATCGCATATAATAAGCCATATAATATGTTGTTCCAAGGTTGAGAGAAACGGGAAATACGCCCACATTTGAGATTTCTGTGTAATGATTGTTTTGACTCTGAACAGTTTGCCATTGCCAATATTTGTTTCCTTGAGGAGCACCGCCAGATAATTGAATCGTAGCTTTATCTCCTAATCCTGAACATTCTGTTTGGCAAAATTTTGGACCTGAATCAACAAATAATGGCACATTATCACTAACATTACCATTTTCCGCATCATAATAAAAATATATTGTTCCATTAACACTTCCAGAACTTACATCTCTCATAGATCCAAACTCACCATCAATAACAAACCCAACCCACCTCAAAACACCATCAAAAAAAGAAACAACCTTGTCCCACAAAGAAACATCTTCCTCTACTACGTCATCTATTGCCAAAACATTAGAACTAAAAAATAAAATCCCAATTAAAATAAAGAGTACTATTAAAGAATATCTTTTCACCATCGGTCTTTTCATTTTTTGCAAGAAAAAATAGTCAGTTTAGAATGCCTCTTTTTCATGGATATAAGAAAGATTAGATATACTTAAGAGTTCTGATGCTTATTATAACTTCTAAAATCCTAAACAACATTAATATACTCAAACTTTAAGCCAAAACTTATAAACATCTCATCCTTAACACTAACATGGCACCACCTCAAGACACCGACGCCCAAATAAAATTTCTCCTGTCTGACTTCAACACAAGACTCAAAGATACAGACGAACGCAACAAGCTAATCCGAGAACGAGTCCTCCTGCTAGGTAAAAACCTAATATCATCCCGCCAAGAAACCGAAGACGAAATAAAAAATCTAAAACAAGAAAATATCCAAATACAACAAGACTTAGAAAAATTAAAAAGAACCTCCAATTCCCTCTTAACAGAATTCGGAAAATTCGTCAAACGAGAAGAACTCGCCCTAATCGAAAGAATGCTCAAAGATTTCCAGCCACTAGAATTTATGCGAAAAAAAGACGTCGAAGAACTAATTAACAAAGAAATAAATACTATAAAATCTAAAAATTAACTATGAGTACCTTAGATAGAATAATCCAAATGCAACAAGAACAAAAATCCGACACCGAAATAATAACCCAACTACAAAACGAAGGAATCTCTCCCTCAGAAATCAATAATGCAATTAACCAAGCCAAAATAAAAAACGCCGTCTCCCCTCCCGAACCACTTGCCCCAGAACAAGTAGCGACCAATAACCAAGTACCAATAACCAACAACCAAACCATGCAACCCTCAATGATGCCAGCACCAGATACAACGACCCCACAACAACCACTCCCACCAACAGAACCACAGCCACCAGAAGCTTACCCTCAGCCAACCCCCAACTATCCAGAACAAGAATACTATACACCACAACCCCAAGCATATTCAGAACAAGACACATACCCACAAGCAGGAAGCTACGAAACTGAAACAATCTCAGAAATTGCAGAACAAGTCGCAACAGAAAAACTAGAAGATTATAAATCAAAAGTCGGAGACATCGCATCATTCAAAAACCAAATACAAAGTAAAGTCAACAACATAGACGACCGACTAAAAATAATAGAAAATTCAATCCAGCAACTCCAACAAGCAATCCTAGGAAAAATAGGAGAATATGGAGAAAACTATGCAATGGTACATAAAGACCTCGACAACCTCCACGGAACCATCGCAAAACTAATGAACCCCTTAATAGACAATGTCAATGAAATGAAAAAACTTTCTAAATAATTTTATTTCTTAGCCAACACAAAAGAAACAACGCCAGCAATCAATAATAATAAAATCATCCCAAACCATTCTGTATCAAACCAACTCTGAATCATTCCCCAATTCAAAACCCAATTAAAAACATAGGCCGAACTAATCACAAAAAACGCAACCACTAACCCAAGCAAAACCCAAGCGAACCAATTTCCTTTACCAAAAAATACAGCTAAATCAATACCAGGAATAAATGCCAAAATCACAATTAAAAAAAACAATCCAATCACAATCACCCCAAACCATGCCGAACTAAACTGCACAAACTCAACCAAGCTCGCCTCAACAATAAAAAAACTCGAAAGAATAAATGAAATAAAAAGCATCACCGCAGGACTATCTCCTAAAACCTTAGTCTTAACAAGTAAGGCATAAATCACAATAAACACCAATAAAAATGCAAAGATGGGCATAAAATAACCAATCGCAGAAACTGAAGCCTCTACCATTATACCCCAGTAGCTCCTTTGTTATTCTTTTTCCCACTACTCACGACGACAATAACCGCAATAACAAGTCCCAAAATTAAAACAGCCCAAAAATTCTCCGCAAACCAACCTCCAAACCCACCATAATTATTCCATTCATCCCAAGCACTAAGCGCCCAAATAATAACACCGATAGCGAGAACATACCCCATCCATCCCATTTTTTTAAACATATCAGTTCCATCTGACTTCATAAAAAACCCAACAAAAATCAAAAACACCAAAAAAATACTAAGCCCAATTCCAAACCGAGGAAAAATTACCGCATAAAACTCTGACACAAAATCAAATTGCAACGACAATAAACCCAATGCAACCGAAATAAGAATCAAAATTCCATCATTCTCATCACCCAAAATTTTCGTCTTCTTCAAAATCGCAAATACAACCGCAAAAATCAACAAAAACGGAATCACATAAGAAAAAACTCCAATATCATTCCAGATATTCAAAATCTCAGTAATCGTCGTAACCATACCTAACTCGAGCATTTAATATTTATATATCTTTCCCACCCAAGAGCGTGTCTAAAAATTACTCCAAATCCAAATCCAATAAAATCCCGTGTCCAATCTTCCCCTCCAAATCCCGTGCAATCTCGTGAAATCCCGTGGCTAAATCTCCCCCTTCCCCCCGACCACCCACTACCGACTCCCCAACACCTAATACATACACCCAACCCCAACTACAGACTCCCGACCCCCAACACATAATACAGGCATCCAATACCAAACCAAACAAAACCAAGTGTCCATAAGAAATAATGCGCGTTTTTCTGAAAGAAAAATGCCATGATTTTTTATGGAATAAAACCGACCACCGAC
>DAOWCW010000033.1 GCA_030639395.1 archaeon | reverse complement strand
TGCTGGTGGTTTTACGGGAGAAAATGTTGCTTTGAAATCGAGGGAAATTATTAGGCGTACTGGGGAGGATTGTTTTTGTACGGATGCTGAGGGTGGAGTAAGGGATAAGGTTGGAGATGTTTTGAATCTGGTGAAATTTGGGAGATATCTTTGGGCTGCTTCTTTGGTTTTGAAATGAGATTATAAGGCTGAGAGGTTGGCTCTGGTTAGTTATGCTGATTCTTATGAAGATGTAAATGAGAGGGGGATAAAATCTTTACTTTTGGGTAGTCGTGCTTTGAGGTGCAATAATTTGTTTGTTGTTACTTGGGACTATGAGGGAGAGAAAAAGGTTGGTTCTAAGAAGATTAAGTTTGTTCCGTTGTGGAAGTGGTTGTTGGGGGACTAGTGACGGAGGATGGGGATGGTTGATGGGAGAGGGATGAGCAGTTTTAAAAAGATTAGTTGTTTGTTTGTTGTATGAAAGAGAGAGGTAGTGTGTTTGGAGAAAGAGATAGATGTAAAAGTGCTTTGTTTTTGGTTGGGGTTTTTGTGATTTTTTTGATTGGGGGGGGTTGAGGGGGCTCCAAAGAGATAGAATATGAATAAAAAAGAATTAGAATTTATTTTGCAAGAAGGAGAAGGGCAATTCGTTGAGTTTAAAGAGAAATTAGATAAAAAAATTGCTCAAGAGATTGTTGCTTTTGCTAATGCTAGTGGGGGAAAAATCTTTTTAGGAATAGATGATAAAAATAATATTAAAGGAATTGATATAACAAATAAATTAAAATCACAAGTTCAGGATATTGCAAGAAACTGCGACCCCCCTATTTCTATTAATATGACATCATTTGAGAAAATATTAATAATTGATATTGTAGAGGGTAAAGATAAACCATATTTTTGTTCAGGTGGTTTTTATATGAGGATGAATGCAAATTCTCAAAAGATGAATAGGGATCAGATAATTGAATTAAGTATAAAATCAGGCAAGATTAGATTTGATGAGCAAATTTGTTCTGATTTCAAATTTGAAGATTTTGACGAAGATAAGTTTAATTATTATCTAAAATTAGCAGGCATTTCAAATAATTTAGATAAAAAAGATATTTTGAAAAATTTAAAGTTATTAACAAAGGAGGGTATGACAAATGCGGGAATTTTATTTTTTGCGAAAGAGCCATATAAATATATTGGGAATTCAAAAATAAGATGTGTCAGGTTTAAAGGGAATGAAAGAGTGGATATAATTGATAGAAAAGAAGTTGATAAGGGGATTGTTGGGAACATAGAATTTGCGATACAATATCTTAATGAATGTGTTCCAGTTAGGTTTGAAATACTTGGTAGCAAAAGAAAAGAGTATCCGCAGTTTCCTGAGAAAGCTTATAGGGAGGCGATTGTTAATGCAGTTGTTCATAGGGATTATTTTGATGATGGCGAGGTTGCTGTTGAAAAATTAAAAGATAAATTAATAATTAATAATCCTGGGAGTTCATTGGTTTCTAAAAAAGAATTTGGGATAACGAGTAGATTAAGAAATAGATTAATTGCGGATTTGCTGTCTAAAACTATTTTTATGGAAAAGGTAGGAACAGGAATCAAAAGAATAAAAGTAAATTGTGAAAAAAATAAAAACAAAGTAGAGTTTAAATTAACTAAGAACGATTTTTTTGTGATTTTAGAAAGTGAGCCACTAAATGAGCCACTAAATGAGCCACTAAATGAGCCAGTAAATAAAGCTGAAAAAAGGCAGGCGTTAATCGTAAATTATATTAATGATAATAATAATGTAAAAAGGGAGGAATTGGTTAAGAGTTTAAAAATATCTTTGGGAACATTGAAGAGGGATTTGACTAAATTAATGAAAGAAAAAATAGTTAAAAGGATAGGTTCTGATAAGACTGGATATTATATCTTAATTGAGGTGAAAAAAGATGGGAAAGAGTGATGATGGTTTTTTTGTTGAGGCGGGGCTGAGAAGGTTTTTGGTTGGGTTTTTTTTGGTTGGGGTTTTTTAGTGGGAAGCTGGGGTTAGGGAAATGTTTTGAGAGCTTACTTAGGAAGAAGTGATTTTTGATTACTTCTTCATTTTAGTGTGTTAATTTTAAGGCATATCCGAATAGTATTAGTAGGGGATTAATAATGATTCCCCGAAATGGAAATATGTTTCAATTTGACTATTTGATTAAATGATTTTTTCAATAGAGCCAAATCCTTCATAATATTTATATAGTGGGGGAGCGTGATTTGAGTATGAAAAAATTGGTGTTATTGTTGACATTGTTGGCGGTTTGCTCTGGTGTTTTGGCGGATATTTCGATTAGTGAGCCGTTGGAGCTTTATAATTTGGGAGATCGGCTATATGTTGATTTAGGTGGTTTGCGTGGTGCTGAAAATGGGAATTTGGATATTGATTTGGTTTGTGAAAATTCTAGTATTAATTTAGTGAGGATTCCAGCTCGAGCTTTTGCTATCGATGAAGATCAGGAATATTCTATTCCATATAAAATTTTGAATTGGGAGGATTTGGGGGTTTCGTCTTTGAAGGATGATTCTGATGGTATTAGTTTGCATGAAATTGTTGGGACTTGTCAGGTTGTTGCGGAACTTGGAGGTGATGTTATTTCGAGTAAGACTTTTGAGGTGAGTGATGAGGTTGTTGTTGCGGTTTCTTTGGATAAGACTGAATATAATCCTGGCGAGGCTGTTAGTGTTAAGATTGAGGCTATTAAATCTAATGGTGCTGTTGTGAATGGTTTTGTTGAAGGATTTAATGCGAGTTTTTTTAGTAAGGCGATTGAAGGTGGTGTTGTTGAAGAGACTTTTAATGTTCCTGAGACTGCGGAAGCTGGGTTTTATAATTTAAATATTCATGTTTATGATGTTGGAAGTGGTGGGATTTTGAATGAGGGATTTAGGACTGTTTCTTATGGGGTTAATCAGGTTGCAACTTCTCTTATTCTGAGTTTGTCTGATATTTCTGTGATTCCTGGAGAAAATTTTAGTATTGGTATTGAGGTTTTTGATCAGTCTGGTGTTGAGATGGGTGGTTCTGTTTTTGTAAAAATTATTTCTCCTAGCGGTGATGAGATTGAAAATATAGTTCAGGCTGGAGAATTTGTTTTGGTTGACTTTGATAGTAACTCTAGTGTTGGGACTTGGGAGATTGTTTCGATGTTTGATGAGTTGATGCAAAGTCGTGAATTTGAAATGATGGCTTTGCAGAAGGTTGAATTTGATTTTGAGGATTCTGTTTTGATTGTGAAGAATGTTGGAAATGTTTTGTACAATAAGACGATTGATGTGAATATTGGCGAGGATGTTATGACGCTGGATTTGAAAATTGGTGTTGGTGAAATTCGGAAGTTTAGCTTGGAAGCTCCGATGGGGGAGTATGATGTTGTTGTTGGAGATGGGGACTATGAGGTGACTCGTCAGGTTTTATTAACTGGGAATGCGGTTGCGGTTAGTGATTTTAAGAGTGTTGGGGTTTTTAAGAATTATTCCGTTGTTTGGATTTTTTTGATTATTGTGCTTGGTGGGATTGGTGGGATTTTGATTATGAGATATCGGAAAACACGGACAGTTGGAGAAGAGGGGAGTTTGTTTCGCAAATGTGTTGAGAGAATTAAGTCTAGGATGAAGAGAAAGATTGGCGAAAAGGTTCCTGATAGGGTTAAGTCGCACATGGATGATAGTTTGAATTTTACTAAGAAGTCTCCTGCTGTTCAGGGGCTTGATGTTGAGAACTATAGTGGTAAGGATAAGTCTATGGTTGATTTTACTAAGAAGGGTTCTTTTCGTGCAGAGTCTGCGTTGGTTTTGAAGGGTGAGAAACATATGTCTGCGGTTGTTGCTTTGAGTATTAAGAATTATGGAGAGGGTTTGAGTGATGTTGCTAAACAGGGCTTGGTAGAGATTATTGAGAATTCGAAGGGAAAGGGTCTGATTGATTATAGGAATGAATATATTTTTATTGTATTTAGTCCACTTATGACTCGAACTTATAAAAATGAGGGATTGGCTGTTCGTTGTGGTATGAAGATTCTGGAGAGCTTGAAGAATTATAATAAGAAATTTAAAGATAAGGTTGAATTTGGAATTGGTATTCATGTTGGAGAGTTGGTTGCATCTAAAGAGAGCGGGAAGTTGAAGTATACTGGGATTGGGAATACGATTTCTTTTGCGAAGAGGATGAGTGATGTCGATTCTGGGAAAGTTGTTGCGAGTGAGGCTGTGAGAAAAAAGTTGTTGCGTGAGTTGAAAGTTGTAAAAGGGAAGGCGATTGGGGAGAGCTTGACTTATATTGTAACTGAGGTTCGGGATGTAACGCAGGACCAAGAGAAGTTGAAGGCATTGATGAAGAGAAGTAAGAATTTTTGAGTTGGATTAATCTAAAAAATGTTTGTCAAAATATCCCCTGTATCCTATTTTTGATTTTTTGTCTGGGCTTGTGGCTCTGTGTTTTTTTATGAATCTTTCTTCGTCTAGATAAAATTTACCTTTGGTATATTTGTTTTTGTGTTTTTTTATTATGCGGTAGAATATCTCTAGTTCTTTGAATTTAGGGCATGTTCTTAGTTTTTTTAGTTGAGGAGAATCAGAGTCTATTGTGTGAAGAAACTCTATAATTTTAAAATTTTTTTCGAGATGCTTTAGTCTTTTTTCAATTGCTTCTGTCGCGATTTGTTCTAGATATAGGCTTCCTGTTATAAAGAGGATTGCTCTTGCTTCGTTGATGTCTTCCCATGTTGGGGCTGGGTTGTTTAGAATTTTTTGATATCTTTGCCAGAGGCTGGAGAGTTCTTCGTCTATTTTTTCTGTTTGCATTAGGTAGGTGTATTTTAGGAGGTTTATCATAACTTCTCTGTGTATTGTTTTATGAATGTGTCGAAGTCTTGGGTGAAGTTCTTTTTTTGAATGAAGAAGTCTGCTCCTTTTTTTGCGGCTTCTTTTGCTATATCTTCTAGAGAGCTCATTACTACGATTGTTGTTTCTGGAGACGTTTCTTTGAAAAATTGGCAGACCTCTAGTCCTTCTTTATTTTGGGTATCTTGCGGGTTTAGGTTTATATCTAAAAGCGTGATGTCTGGTTTTGTTTCGTTTGATTCGTATGCTCTTAATATATCTTTTTTATTTTCGAAATAAATTATATTACTACATCCATAATAAACTAAGTTATCTGTAGCTACTTTTCTCCATTTTTCTATGTCGTCTAATATCGCTACATAATCTTTTGTTAGTGAATATTTTTCTTTCATATTATTCTTGCTCTGGAAAATTATTTAAAGTAATGTAGTCATGTATCATTACAACATGTTAGAGGAATTTGGTTTTACAGCGAGTGAAGAAAGGGTTTATTTGACTTTGGCTGGGATAGGTGAGACTGTGGCTTCGGATGTGATTAAGAGGACCCGGTTACATAGGGCAACGGTTTATGATGTTTTGGAGCGGTTGATTGGGAAAGGTTTTGTGAGTTTTGCTATTCGGGATAATGTAAAAGTTTATTCGGTTAATGATTCTTCGAAGTTTTTGGATGTTGTTTTGGAGGAGAAGCGGGCGGTTGAAAAAAAGGAGAAGCGAGTTTTGGAGGTTGTGAAGAAGTTGAAGAAGCTTGAGAAGGGGTTGGGTGAGAAGTCTGTTGCGAGGGTTTTTGTTGGCTCTGAGGGGCAGAAGGTTGTGATGAATGATATTATTGAGGTTGGTAAGAGTTTTGTTGTATTTGGTTCTGAGGGGCGGTTTGTTGAGGAATTGAAGGATTATACGGAACAGTGGGCTCGGAAACGGGAAGAGAAAAAGATTAAGGCTAGGATTATTATGGCGAAAGGTTCAAGGGTTCCGGCTTGGAAGTTGAATAAGATTCGGTTTGTTGGGAAGGAGTATTGTTCTCCGACTTCGACTTTTGTTTATGGAAATAAGGTTGCGATGTTTATGAATGATGACGCTGTGACTGTTGTTGTTGTGGAGTCGGAGAGGTTGGCACGGAGCTATTTGAGTTATTTTGGGATTTTGTGGAGATTGGGAAAGGGGGAGAGGGCTAGGTGAAGCATGGTAATTAAAGCTATTTTTTTTGATTTTGATGGAACTATTTCAGATGCTAGAAAGATTGCCGAGGATTCGCTTATGCTAACCTTAGACGAGTTTGGTTTTAAGTATAATAAGGAGAAGGCACTTGAATTGTTGGGGATTAAGATGAGGTTGATTTTGAAGAAGTTGAAGATTGGAGATAAAAAGCTAGAGAAGATTAGAAAGAGGTTTTATGAGTATTTTACGCGGATGGCTTTGGAGGGGAAGATTAAGCCGTGTGTTTCACTGAAGCCGCTGTGGGAGATGAAGAGGGATTTGTCGCTGGTTGTTGTTTCGAATTCTGATCTTAAGTTTTTGAAGGCGTCGATTGGGGTTTTGAAATTAGAGGGATTGTTTAGTGAGGTTTGTGGAGCTGAAGATGGTTTTGAAAAGGACGATATTTTGAAGAAGTCGTTTAAAAAAATGGGGATTCAAGGAACAGAAGCTGTTTATGTGGGGGATAGATTTTCAGATATTGAGTTTGCGCGAAAGGCTGGTTGTGTTGCTGTTGCGATTTGTAATAAATGTTCTTGGTCTAGCTTGGAGGAGATTGAAAAGGAGGATCCGGATTTTGTTGTTCGGGATTTCAGAGGTTTAAAGAAAGTTATTAAGAAAATCAATTCTCTTTGATGAAGCCTGAGAAAATAATTGAAATTGTTGTGATTACTCAAAGTAAGCCTACTAGATATCCATAAATTATAATTCCGATTGCTCTTGGTAGAAGTCCGTAGATTAGGAAGTTTTTTTTGGATAGATTCATTGCTCCGAGGAGAACTGGGAGATAAGGGACTGGCGAGATTGCGGCTAGAGGAATTGCTATTTTTCCGTATTTGTTTGTAAGGAAGGTGAGTCTTTGTGCCCGTTTTTTTGTTACTAGTAGGTATACCGCCTTATACATGTATTTTTTTCCTATGACAAATCCTAAAATTGATCCTATTGTCGAACCTAGGACTGTTGTGGCGATTGCGTAGTGAGTGTTGATTCCGGCTAGGAGTGAAGCTGCCAATAATATTATTGGAGAGATTAGTTGTGGGATTAAATCCAGGAGAACGGAAAGAATAAAGAGGGATGGAATACCATAAGTTTGGACTTGTAATGAAAATTCTTGCTGGAGAGATTGAGAGTTTATTATGGTGTAGAGGATTAGGGTGAGTGAAACTAGAGTTATTAGTGTTGCAATTAATTTAAGAAAAAATTTTGTTTTTTCTGGTTGATGATTTTTGGTTTTAATATTCATGTTAATTGACCTGCTGCTTTTAGGATGTTGATTTCTAAGTCTTGATTTTTACTTAGAAATTTTTTAAAGAGAATCTGAATTGTTTTGTTTTGTTTTCTTAATGCTCCTTTTATATTTTTTAGTTTGGCGTAGAGTTGAATTTCTTTGTCGGATAAATAAATTAGTGGAGCATTTGTTGGTTGTGAGTTGTTGAAGTTTCCTTTGGTTATGTTTTTAAAAATTTTTTCAGCTTCACTAGATAGGTTGCTGATTGAGATATTTGGGGATGCTGAGGATTTTACTTGGAATTTTGTTTTGAGGATTTGTTTTAATATGAGTGCGTTTAGGTTGTTTGTTTTTTTTAGGGTGAAGATTTTGTTGCTTGGTAACATTTGGAATTTTCGAATTGTTCGAAAAACTTTTCGTTCGAAGTAATTTATGAATTCAGGCTTGGTTAGTTCGCGACCGTTTGTGAAACGCCAGACTGATTTCATAATTTGTATTGCTTGAATTTATTTCTTTTTTCTTCGTTATCCCCAGTTGAATAGGCTGCTTGGAGCTTTAGGGCGTTTTTTTGTCCGGATTTGTTGGAGTAGTATACTGCGGGTTTGCCAATATCGTCTGGGATGTAGTTTCGTGCCGTACATGGTATACCCTCTGAATTGGGAACTTTTATAGAATTTCCATTTTTATCGAGCAATACTGTAATGACTTGGGATTCTTTTGCATCTCGTGCTACTACTAGCCATGTGTTTTCGATGTAGAAATGTCTGCCTATTATTGTGAGAGGAAGGGTTTTTTCTGTGATTAGATTTTTTTCTAGAAGATGTTTTAATCTGGAAGCTGGAGATTTTTCACATAAAAAGCAGCCACCTCCTGGAGTTGGATATTTTATTTTA
>DAOWCW010000064.1 GCA_030639395.1 archaeon | reverse complement strand
TTGGAAAAGTCCAGGTAGTTCTGCATCTTTTAGGGATGCTAAGATAACTAGTCTTGGTGCTGAGGGTAAGCTTTCAGGAATTGGGGGTGGTGGTGTCTCTCAAACATTAACTAAGTCTTCATCATGGTTTTCAGAAAAGTTTGGGATTACTTCTGGAGGTGAAGTAGGAACGTGGAAAGCTATGGGAAGTGGAGTTGATGCTCTTGCTACTGGTGTGCAGTGGGCAGTTGTTGCTTATTTTGCTGGGACGATGATTGGGAATATGTTTGGAATGAGTGATGAAAATTCTAAGGCTTTGGGGACGGCTTTGGCGGCTGGGGTTGGAACATATAATTTTATTAGCACTTATCAAGGTGAGATGTTGAGCTGGATTGGCAAAGAAAGCCCTTATTTGAATGCTGGTTATACTGGAGTTGCAATTGGGGTTATTGTTTTTATAGCCATGTATAAGGATGTTGAGACTAAGGTTGTAACTTTTGATTGTATGCCGTGGCAGGCTCCGACGGGTGGTAATTCTTGTGAGGTTTGTAATGACGAAAATTTGCCTTGTAGTGAATATCGGTGTAAGAGCTTGGGGCAAGGTTGTGAGATTGTGAATTCTGGGACGGCGGATGAGAAATGTGTTTATGTTAATCCGAGGGATGTTAGCCCGCCTATTATTCGTCCTAATTATGCTGAGTTATCGACTGGTCATGAATATCGGAATGTAAGGAGTTCGCCACCTGGTCCGGGTTTTGAGATTGTGAATCTTGGTTCTAGTGATGGGTGCTTGAGGGCATTTACGTCTTTGGAGTTTGGTTTAACGATTGATGAGCCGGCACAGTGCAAGATTGATTTTGAGCATAGGGAGAGTTTTGAGGAGATGGTTGCTTATGTTGGAGGAAATAATTTGTATCTTTATAATCATAGTGAGGTGTTTAGTTTGCCTGGGGCTAGTGAGTTGATGGGGAGTGGTTTTGTTTTGGAGAATGGTAAGGATTTGACTTTTTTCTTGAGATGTCGGGATAAAAATGGGAATGAGAATTCGGCTGAGTATGCTGTGAATTTCTGTGTTGATCCGAGTCCTGATACTACGCCTCCTAAGATTGAGGCTACTTCGATTATGAATGGTGGATGTGTTGCTGAGAATACGGATAGTGCTGAGGTTGTGTTTTATGTGAATGAGCCGGCGAGTTGTAGATGGAGTTTTCAGGATCAGGATTATGATTTGATGGAAAATGATATGAGTTGTGCGACTTCTTATGGGCAGGTTAATGCGGCACAGTTGTTTGGGTGTAAGAGTGAGTTGACTGGGATTCCTAGGGATGGGGTCAGTTACTATGTTCGATGTAAGGATCAGCCTGGAAAAGATGAATCAGATAGAAATGGAAATAGTGAGAGTTTTGAGTTTGATTTGCGGGGAAGTACTGCCTTGGTTTTAAAGAACTTGAAGCCTAATACGACTGTTTTTGGAGGAGTGAGTCCTGCTCCGATTGAGCTTTATGTTGAAAGTTTGTTTGGTTGCAATGAGGGTCGGGCTGTTTGTGAGTGGTCTAATGATGGATCGAATTTTATTCAGTTTTTTGATACAAATAATGATGATGGGATTCATACGCAGAGGCTGGATTTGGTGGAGGGGATGCATAGTTATTATGTGAAGTGTGTTGATGCTGGTGGGAATTTGGTTGAGGACGTTGTTAATTTTGAGGTTGATATTGATACGAATGCTCCGGTTGTTGCTAGGGTTTATGAAGAGAGTGGTATGTTGAAGATTGTGACGGTTCGAGATAGTGAGTGTTCGTATAGTTTGAGTGATTGTGATTTTAGTTTTAGTGAAGGTGTTGAAATGCCTTATGGGAATACAACTGTTCATGTTGCGGATTGGAGTGAGGAAAATACTTACTATATAAAATGCCGGGATGAATTTCTTAACGAGGAAGCTGATTGTTCTATTGTTGTTCGTCCAACGGAAAATTTTCTTTAAGAAAATTTTCTGGAGAGGCTCAATTACTTTATAATTGGAGAGGCTCATAATCTTTGATTATGGTAAGGCTCATTTTGCTTTACAAAATGGAGAAGCTCGCTTCGCGGGGGCTTGGCTACTCTCACTTCGTGGAAAAGCTCAGCTTTGCTGGCATGACTCAATCTCTGATTGGTGGGGCTCATTTTGTTTTACAAAATGGAAGGGCTCACTTCGTGGAGACTTGGCGGTTAAGTTTTTAACTTGTAATGTATTTTTGTTTTTATGTGGAATGTTGAAAAGCTAGAGGTTTATGGTCGGGCTTGTTCTTTAATTAAGAGGGTTTATGATTTGATTGGAGTTTTACCTAATGAGGAAAAATTTGCGCTTGGGAATCAGTTACGTCGAGCAGTTGTTAGTGTTAAGTCTAATATCATTGAGGGGTCGGGCAAGAGGACTAGTAGGGAATTTGTTTCTTATTTAAATAATGCCATGGGAAGCTTAAAGGAAGTACGAGGGCAGATTGAGATTGGTGTTGATTTGGGATATTTTGGAGAGAAAGGAAAGGAAGAGATTTCTGAGATTAGGAGAATTGAGAGGATGTTGTTTGGATATATCAAGTATGTTGAAGGGAAGGATGTCAGGTAAAAATATTTATATCTCTTGTAATGGATATGCTATTGGATGGAATGTTGGAGAGGCTAGTGACCAGGTTGAATCTCATGTTCATCTGCACGTGATGCCAAGATATAATGATGAGCCCTTGGCAGGAAGGGGGCTTAGATATTTCTTAAAACAAGAAGATAATCGAAGAAGATCTTACAGGAAGTAAGTATTTTTTATGATATAAATTTATAAATCTTATTTATCTTACTTTATTATGGCAAACAAGAAAGCTCAGCAGACTATGGGGATGCCGTTTGGGATGATTTTTGCGATTTTTTTGATTGTGGTTTTTGTTGTGATTGCTTTTATGGCTGTTGGTTCTTTTTTGGATTTGGGAGAGAGTGCTAGTGTTGGAATGTTTTATGATGAATTGCAGAAGGCTGTG
>DAOWCW010000038.1 GCA_030639395.1 archaeon | reverse complement strand
TTTAATTTTTGTAATGGTTTATTCCATGAATTGTGTCTATGCCTTAACGCTTAAGCGTTATCCTTGGTCTTATTAGACTATTTTTAGGGTTTCTTATACAAAAGCATAAACCCTAGGAGCGTAAAAGCTTTAAAGAAGAGATTCTTTTAATAATTATGAATAAAAAAATTATCCTTTTGATTGTTGCAGCATGTGCATTAATCACGATGGGGGTAATTTATTTTTTCAATATTAATGGAGATAATCAATACTGTAATTATAAACTTGGTTGGGATAAATGTGATGGTCAAGTAATTAAAATTTCTGGTGAAAAGCCGGACATTATAGAACAACACCCCATAATGACAATTCCACCAGAAATACTTGGAGATAATTCCAAACAATATCAAAATTATTTAGATACAAAGATTAAGGGTCAAATCGTTTTGCTTTCTGGCAAAGA
The DNA here is from genome assembly GCA_030639395.1 of archaeon. Next base: position 7,111 of record DAOWCW010000038.1, on the reverse strand, counting down.
AATAAGTTGCCCTAATGAGATAACTGTAATTGGTACACTAAGAACAAATCAAGGACCTTGCGATGCAAATGCATCCAGCAAAAATACATACTGTAGATCATCAATTACCGTAGCCCAATGGGAATGCAACTAAACTTCTTTTATTTCTGATGTTAATTAAAACCCTTTATTGCCTTAACCTCTTTTGGTTATCTTTGGACTTACATAATTTAGGGTTTCTTATACAAAAGCATAAACCCTAGGAGCGACAATAAAGCGAAAAAATAGTTGCCTCATTGTCATCTCCTGGGGAAAAAGAGGTGATATTATAACTAGGAGGTAATACTATTTAAACTTTTCGGTATGTCGTAATTATACAGTGACACTCAATTCAAGCAAAAATCCACATCATTATCCTAGCAAACAAACCACAAATCTGCCAACCAAAAATTACCCAACTCCAAATCCCATAAAATCCCATGTCCAACATTCCCTCCAAATCCCACAAAATCCGCGTTCAGAATTTGCCCCAACCAATTTTTTAGATTCCGTAAGGGTATTCACGTGCCAATATCCCCCTCCGAATCTCATACAATCTGTGTAATCTGTGTAATCTGTGGCTAAATTCTCCCTCCCAGTCTCACCGACCCCGACATCCAATATAGGTATCCAATACAACCATCCAGTTGCTTATCTATCCTAGCAAACAAACCACAAAAACTTATTAACTAACCAAGTCTAACAAAGCAATGACAAGAGATGATAGCCCACAAATGCCCAGCAACGAAGGGCCAGCAGGGTCATCCCTTGGGGACAGAATAAACCAAAACCAGTTTTTCGACCTAATCTCATCCAACGAACTCAGTTGGCAAGCCATAATATACGACCTCATCAAAACAGAACAACTCGACCCATGGGACATCAACCTCGCAACCCTAGCAGAAAAATACGTCACAACAATCCAGCAACTCGAAGACACCAACTTCTTCATCTCATCCAAAATTCTCCTAGCTTGCTCCCTCCTCCTTCGACTCAAATCCGAAATCCTCATCAACTCATACATTCAAGACCTCAACGATGCCCTCTACGGTAAAAAAGATGAAAAACGCTATGAAATAGAACGAATCGAAATAGACGAAAATGACCTCCCAATTCTAAGCCCCAGAACCCCAATGGCACGACACAAAAAAGTTACACTCCAAGAACTAATGAAAGCATTAGATCACGCAATCAACACCGAAAGCCGAAGAATCCGAAAAGAAATCAAAAGCCGACAAGCAACTAAGGGCATACTAAAAATTCTTCCAAGAGACAACTTCGTCCCACTAAAAACCCGAATCAAATCAATCTTCGGAATCGTAAAAACTCACCTAAACGACAACGAACACATGAAATTTCATCACATGGCAGAATCAAAAGAAGAAAAACTAGCCTCATTCGTCCCAATTCTTCACCTCTCAAATAATGGCAAAATATTTCTTCGTCAGCAAGAGCATTTTAGTCATATTCATATGACACTAGATTTGCATCATGAAGAAAAACAGGAGCTAGAAGAGGAGTTGGGATTATCAGAAGAATTCTGATTAATAAGCGCGAACTAAGAGCGCAACATTCACCTACAACCCACAAGCGAAGCGACCTAATACCTAATATCTCGCGAAGCGCGTATGACACTAGAAGTTCATCACGAAGAAAAAAAAGAATTAGAAAATGAGCTAGGATTATCAGAAGAATTCTGATTAATAAGCGCGAACTAAGAGCGCAACATTCACTACAACCCACAAGCGAAGCGACCTAATACCTAATACCTCGCGAAGCACACATCCGACCTCCACAAAATCAAAGATTTTGCTCTTCCCAATATCCATGCCCCGGACATAACCCAAGCCCTTCCTCCATAACCAACTTCCTCAACATTCTAGTACTTTTATCCATATCTCTAGGAGACGAATTAAGAAAATCAGTCCTCCCACTAATACCCCCACCAAAAATCGTATCACCACTAAACAAAAGCTTTCTTTCCCTGTCCAAAAACGCAACACTCCCTCGAGTATGTCCAGGCACCTTCAAAATCTCTAGCCCAAAAATTTCCGCGATCCTCGGACTACGACCCTTTACCCTCATCTTTACCACAGGCAAAGCCCTCGCTTTCTGCTTCAAAATTTTATCCGACTTATCATTAACATAAAAATGAAAACCCCGAGCATTCTCCATATAGTCCGCAATCTCCTCTTCGCTCGCAAAAATCTCAGCATTAGAAAACAAATCCAAACCACCCAAATGATCATAATGCAAATGCGTCAACAAAACAACATCCACCTTATCAAGCGAAACAATCTTAGAAATCTCCCCCCTCAAAAACTCCCTATCCTCAGAATCCCCAGCATCAATCAAAATCCACTTATCCTGCTTAATCAAATAAACAGACCCCACACCCTTAAACTTCCAAACATCATCCCGTATCCTAGTAACTTTCATAACAAATTAAAACATTAATACAATTTAAATATTTCGAACTACCGTATCTACCAACCAAAAATTACCCAACTCCCAAATCCCATAAAATCCCGTGGCTAAATCTCCCTCCCCAATCTCCCAACCACCAACCCCCCAACCACCGAACTAGACACCCACCCATTTCCTCTGCCTAAAATCTGCGTTCATCTGCACAATCCTGATTCTAATCCGTGTTCTATTCCCCCCTCTCCATCCCAAAAAAATAAAAAAATAAAAAAATAAAAAAAGTTAAACTTCAAGCTAACCTTCCAGCCAACTCGTTTTCAACAACGTTTCTCATGCCTTCAACCATTTGTCCAGCATCTTCTTCGAATTCATCAAGTCCCTCTTGAGTTCTATTTCCAACATCTTCAAGTCGACCCTCAGCACTTTCAATCCTTATGTTAAGTCGCGCTCTTTGATCTTCGCCTAAATTAGCACTCTCAAGACGTGTCCTAATTCGCTCAGTTATCTCGATTCCCTTGTCCTCAAGTCGATCTGTTCGATCCTCAAAATTCTCCATCCGAACCTCTCGAGCCTCAGTCAAACCTTCGCCACTCTCGATTTCTTCAAGCAACTCCTCAAGTTCTTCATCGCCCATCTCGCTCAAAACCTTATGTTTCAAAACAGCATTATCTTTCTTCTCAATAATATGCTCCTCCATTACATAACTCCGGTTAAAAGCTCGCTCATGGAACCCCTCGAATCTCGCCAGTTTTTCTTCACTCGCATTATTCTCTTCGAATCTTTCACGTGCACGAGTATATATCTCGTCAGCCTGATCCCTGTGCTTCTCAAACCTATTCTGAATCCGCGCAATCTTTTCCATATTTTCTACAGAACTATTCTCATCTTCAGCTCCAGATTCAATACCTTCAAGAATTTCTTCAGCCTTAGCCACAAGCTCGTTATATCGCGCCTGGACCCTATCATAAGCCTCACTATCTTCATCAATCAAAACCTCAGCCTCAGCCAATCGCTTTTCAGCCATAACCAAAGCTCGCTCAATCTTTGTTTCCTTATTGAAAGTAAAAGCAAGTCTTATCCGATCCATCCGATCCTCAAAAAAACCAATCTTCTTAGCCTCAGGAACAACACTCTCCTCAGCAACAACAAAACCCAAAGTCCCAACTAACAAAAACGCCATCACAAATAAACTAGTTATTTTCTTCATATACATACCCCCTTTCAACTTGTCAAACTTCATAAAATATATAAATTAAAACAATATATAACTACTACCTGAAACCAAATGAAACTATGCCGACCTTGTTCGCGTCAGCGGATGTCCTCTAAGCAGGAGGTATACCCTTGGGTGTCAGCATCATCTATTGCCACGCAAACTAAGCTTATTCTCTTTTCCAAAACTCTCTTTCTTCAAAATCCCCTTCTCTACCAAACTCCGAACCTTGCGACTCGCCATCACCTTAGAAATCCCAAGCTCTCGAACCAATTCCTTCATCCAACAACTTTTCCTCTTCATCAAAAATTCAACAATCCTCTTTTCTTCCCCAAACAAATTCCTGCCAATCAAACTCTCTTTAGAAACCTTACTCTTAATCCGCGCCTCTTTTTTCACCTTCTCAAGTTTATCAAAAAATTTCTTCCTTTCAAAATATCGAAATCCACCTCCCAAAACAACCAAGCTAAAAATCACAACCCAAAACCAGAAATAAGAATCCTCAGCTCCATCATAAAAAACAATCACTTCCTCACCAATATTTTTCCAGTTCAAAATAATATTCTTCCCGTCACTAGAAATGTCATAATTTTTAGGATAAATTAAATCATTCACTAAAACATAATTCTGTGGCAAATAAACTTCCAAGTCATAAACCGAATCAACAACTCGAGGCAAAACAAAAATCCACTCGCCATTCTTCCTCAGAAAATCCCTAGAAATAAAACTAACACTACCATTTTTTTCTTCCAATAAAGAATATTCCTCAGGCAAAATCACATTAGCATCATCACTCAAAACAACCTCCACCAAAACTTTTTCATCCATAATTACACAAGTCACGCTAGAAGCAGAAACGCTCCCAACTAAAAAAACAATAACCAACAACATCTTCCATATCATAATAAATAAAGTAACAACTACTATTTAAATTTTTCAAAAAACAGCTAGCAAAACATTTCTCTTATTAACCCATTTCTTTATTTTCATTGTAACCTAAATTTCATACTCATATACCTTATCATAAGGAATCACCCACTGAACAACACTTTTCCGATGCGCCTTCTCCATAATCTTCCGAAACAATCGAATCGAATTTCCATGTGCCGAAATCGCAACATTAACCTTATTCTTCCTCATAAACTTCTTTAAATCCCCAATGAATCCCCCAACTCTCTTCTCAACATCCGCAAAACTCTCACCACCAGGAGCCGCAATTTTATACCCACGATGAATAATGTCATAATCCTCCGTGCCAAAAAACCTCTCAATCTTCTTCCTATTCTTCTTATCCAAACTCACAACCGCATCTCCATGAACCCTTAAATCATACTCCTGCTTGCCAATCCTCTCAATAAAATGGTCATGCGTTTCACCAGCCAAATCACCATAACTCCGCTCAATCATCCGATCGTCCTCTAAAATCAACTTACACTCATCATGTCCCTTCAAAACCGGAGCCAACGTATCCTTGCTCCGTGACAACCTCGTATGAATCGCAACTTCAAATTTCTTATCCCTCAACTGCCTCGCAATCCCCAAAGCATGCCTCTTTCCTTGCACCGTCAACCTCGAATCCATCCAGCCAGTAAACCTCCCGTCCCGATTAAACGCAGTCTGTCCATGCCGAAACAAATAAATCCTAAACTTTTTCTTTTTCCTTCCTAGCATATCATCACCTCAGTTGCACAAATTATCCGAACCCCGGGCTCACCAGAGTCATGTCCGCCGAGGACCGAACCCCCGAACCCCCGAACCCCCGCGAAAGGCAAAGCCTTTCGTAGCCCATGTCTAAATAAATAAATTTTAAATCTCTCTTTTTTCTTAAGCATATCCTCACACAGTAAAACTTATATAAAAGATTAACTATTAATCAAAATGATAATAGAATGGATAATAGTCGCAATCTTCATCTTCATCGGATTAGCCTACATAAAATTCGAACACCACGCAAACAAAATAAAAATCCTAGCCATAATAATCATCGGATTCATAATCTACTTCTCAATCGTAAACCACTTCAGCTCAGACCAAGTAGACGTAAAATCACCAAAAGGAATCATCAACGGAGCCTATCTCTATATCGGATGGATCGGACAAACTGCCTCATCTCTATGGAATATAGGAACAGACACAGTATCCCTAGTAGGAAACGCAGTCAAGATTAACAACACAGAATAAAAAAATAAATTATTATCATTAGAAGGGCATACTCTATATTCAAGTACAGAGCCATGTAATATGTGCGCGGGAGCAATTCATTGGGCAAAGATATCTAGAATAGTATATTCAGTTCCACAGGAAAAATTAAACAAAATATCGGGCGTAGCACCAAAGATACCATGCGACAAAATAATAAATTCATGTATAAATCAACATACAAAAGAAGCTGAGATTGTGGGGAATGTCCTACTAGAAGAAGGAGTTAAAGTATTCAAAAAATTTAAGTTAATGCCAAAAAGTGTAAAAATAAAATCAAGATAATTTTTATTCTTTCCTTGGGTAGTCTTTCTTGTTCTTGGTATAAAGCTCAATGGCACTTAAAATATAATCTCTAATTGGAAGTGCCTGTTTTACCTCATCATCAAAACAAATTTTCTTAAAATTATTAGTTGCCTTTTTTTCTAACCATTTTGAATAAAATTCCCAATCTCCAGAGAACGCCGCCTTAGCAAAAAAATGAACACTAGTAAATTGAGATAAGGCATCTGCGGTCCTGACAATCTTAGCATTAATTGAACTAGGTTCCTCTTTCGCATCTGTTGCTTTTATACATTCAATTATATCCTCTTGCATTTCGGATGATATATCATTTTTCTTCAAGATTTTTAATGCATACTCTATTCCCCTTTCTTCATGCCCCTCTGGAGATGCACTTTCCCTTCCATACACAAGTCCAACATCATGCAATAGGATAGCAATTTCACAGATAGATTCATCCCCTCCGTATTTCTGACACATTTCTCTTGATAGGTCGATCATGACATTAAGATGATTTGGAAAAATCCAATCTCTTCTGACATAAGAATATTTTTTCTCACCAGTATCATCTCTGAATAAAGAATAAACTTCTTTTCTTATAGATTCTATTTTTTCCTCCATATGTATCAATGCGCATATTTTATTTAAAAGCTTTGTCTTGAATCCATCAGGAAGTTTTTTATTTCCTGCCATGTAAAAAATAAGAAAAACACTATTTTTAACTGATGTTATTATACAGTAACGCACAATATTAATAAAACAACAGTAAATCAAGATTAACAACACAGAATAAAAAAATAAGCCTGGCACGGGGATCAGCCCAAGCGAAGCAAAGGAACTGCCTGTGGCAAACCCGAGGTTTGAACACGTGCCATTCAGAAAAGCCTGGCACGGGGATCAGCCCAAGCGAAGCAAAGGAACTGCCTGTGGCAAACCCGAGGTTTGAACACGTGCCATTCAGAAAAGCCTAGCACG
>DAOWCW010000046.1 GCA_030639395.1 archaeon | reverse complement strand
TATTAATACTTGCGCGGTGTTATTTTCGGATAACACTGACGCTTCCGTTTTTATTTATTCCGATTAAGATTAATAATTATTTTTTTAAGATTTATAGAAAAATCACACGCATTTCTTAATTTATAAGAAGAACTTGATCTAAAATATGCGTTTCCTATTCTTTTTTTAAATCTCTTTCTAATTGTTTTAATTACTGGGATAAAATCTGCATCACCACTTACAATAATCGCAATGTCATAAAGATTATCAAATGCTCCTATCATCAAATCGTGTGCCAAATGAACATCATCTCCTTTTGTATCATATCTGATACTTCCATCTTTTTCAGTTATTTTTCTTGAATCACATAATACAACTTTAAATCTTGGGAATTTCCTTACGATGTCAATAAATTTATTATGAATCTTATATGTTTTTGGATCATATTTTTTGTCTAATAAGGCATTATAATAGAATGCGGTAACAAGTTCTCTGCTTCCTGCCAAATCATCAACAATTTCTTGTAGTCTTATTTTTAATCCATCCTTCTTAATATTCTTGGAACCATGATAAAAATTTCTTCCGTCAATAAAAATAGCAATTCTTTGAGTTTCTCTCATAAGATTTTTAAAAATAAACATCTTAATAAATTTAAGCTTGATAGGTTGAATAACAATGGGGCAACAGATATAGATTCGCGTGAAAATTTATATATTCTTAATGGGCAGGATGTTTGGAAATCTGGTGATTCGGGTTTATTAATGGTATAGTGATTCTTTAAGGGTTTGGCGTTAAGGGATTAGGTAGTTAGAAATATATCGAAATGAGTTTGCCTGTGTAATGTGTTATTGTGATTACTAGGATTGCTATTCCAAGGTGTTCGGTGATGATTTTGAATGGGGGTTCGTTTCGGGATTTTGCGAGGTAGTAGTTGAAGGTTGTGATTAGGATGAGTCCCCATGCGAGATTGAATTTGATTGCGGTTGGTAGTTCGAATACTAGGATTGGGGCCAGGAAGGTTAGGGCGACGATTAGTTTTGTTAGGAATGTTGCTATGGTTGATTCCCAGATTTCTTTGTGATGGTTTGTCGTTGAGGTTTCTTGTGCCATATGGATGCCGAGGGCGTCGGAAAATGCGTCTGATATTGCGACTGTTAGTATTCCGCCGATGACTGCGATTTTAAGGTTTGTTGCGGCTTCGAGTCCGATCATGATGCCTAGAGTTGTGATGACTCCGGAGGTTATACCGAATGCTAGTCCGGTTTTATGGGAGAGTTTCATTGGTTTTGAAAAGGTCTAGGTATTTATAATATTTATGTAAATGTGAAAAAATTTTCTAGGAATGTCGTTGCGTAGGTTCCGCTTGGTAGTGTGAATTTTAAAACTATTTTTTTGGTTTCTGCGCACCGCTCGGTGTACCCCTTGGTATCTGGGGCAAATTCTTCGTCGTCAAGGATTTTGATTTTTAGGTCGGTTATTTTTGTTATGGCTTTTCTGAATGAGCCTTTGATTTTGAGGAATGGAATTTCTGTGATATTGAAATCATCTAAGGTTAGATTGTGTTTGTTTAAAATTTCTTGTTCTATTTCTCCGAGGCGGTCTTGGGAGAGTCTTGTTTTATAGCCCGCAAGGATTCCGCTTTGTTGACCTTTGTTTTCTAGATTTAATTTTTCTTCTAGGGCTTGGGATATTATATCGTTGAAGATTTTGGATTGGACAGAGTGGACGTACATCAATAAAATTTTCTTGGGCAAGGATTTTATTGCGGTGGTCGGTGGTCGGTGGTCGGTGGTCGGAGAGAGTCCTTTGTCTTCTTGAATTAGTTGAAGTGCTTTTTCGAAGTTTCTTTTTAGGATGAGTTTTCCTATTTTGATGTTGTTTTGGTTGATGCCGAATCTTTGTGGCCCGAAGTAGTTTGGGAAGAAGGTGGTTTTTCTTATTTGGTTTGTTATTTTAATTGCGTCTTTTTTATCTATATCTCGGAGTGTGATTTTGAAATGATTGGCGTCGAGGTATCCCATTTTAATTTTTCGTTTGTTCCATTTGAAGTTTTTTAGGATGATGTTTGGGTGGGAGAATGTTTCGAGTTTTTTGATGTCTGGTTTTTCTATTGAGATTCGCTGTGAGGTGTGGGCTTGTTTGTCTTTTGTTCCGGCGTATCCTATTGCTTGGGTTTTTTTGTTTAGGAAGTTTGCGATTGTTTTGATTGTTGTGAAGTGGTCTATGTTTCTTTTTTCTAGTTCACACCAAAGAAAATCCTTTGGAATTTTCTGGTCGTTGGTAATTGGTCGTTGGTAATTGGTTAAATGTTGCGTGTTTTTTTCGTGTGACTTGGCTGAATGAGATTGTTCTTCATTATTGGTTGCTTGAAATTGGAGGTTGATTTTTGGCTGAATGAATTCTTTTGATATTTTGCAAATCCATTTATCTTGGATTTCTTCGACTATGAAGTCTTCGGTTTTGTATTTTAGTTTGGCTTGGATTTTTTCCATTTAGAATTTATACTGAAAGAGTATTTAGTTGTTGGCTTGTTCGTTCATGAAGAATACGTTGTTTGAGTCTATTTCGTGAATACTTCCTTCTTTTTCGAATACTGCGAGAGCCCGTGGTAAAGAGAATTTTCCTACTATTCCGACTTTTGAGTAGACAATGTATGTGAATGATCTTTCTTCTCCTGCTTCTAGATCTCCGATATTCCAGTGAACTCTTCTGCTTTCTGCGTTAATTTTATCTGGCTTGACGGTTCCGAATTTTTTGTAGATTTTTACTATGCTTGGTATTTTGTCTGTTAGTGTTACGTTTTCTACTTCTTGTTTTGCTTTTAGTGAGAGGGTTACTTTTAGTGCGAATTCTCCGCCTTTTGTTTTTACTGGGGTAACGGATTTTTTGATTTCGAGTTTTGTTTCAGAGAGTCTTTTGTATCCGAGGATTGCTAAGATCAGGACGACAATAATTAGGAAAGGTAGGACATAATTTGTTTTTGCTTTTATGGTGTATGATTCTGCTGGGTTTAGTCTGTCTTTTATCCATGTGTATTCTATCGTCATGCCGTTTCTTTGAGTGAATGTTGGTTCTGTGTCGAATGATGTAAATAGTCTGGAGAATATGTTTCGATTGAGTTTTATTTGGATACTTTCTATTACATTCCCAGCGTTGACTTTTGTAATTGTTTCGGTTTGGATTAAGATTCCGGACTTATCTTCTATTGATGTTATGCCTTTTTTCTCTCCGAGATATAATGTTCCTTCAATTGTTTTTTCGCCTTTGTTGGTTTGAAATTTAGAATTTATTATGTAGACTCCGGAGGTTGTTTTTGCTAGGAGGGAAGGTTCTACATTGACTGGGATTATGAATTTTTCGTTTGGTTTTAGGTCGAATGTTGTTGTTATGTCGAAGAGGATTGAGGAAAATGTTGCGGTGATGTTTTTTAGGTGGACCGATTCTTTGTTTTGGATGTAGAATGAGACATAGTCCGATTCTGGGTTTATTGATTCTGAGCTGATTTCGATTACGTCTTCTAAGTTAAGAAGTTTTAGGAGAATTTTTTGTTCGTGTTTTTCGACGCCTCTGTGATTAAGGGTGTAGGTGAATGCGTAGTTTCCTTCGAGGACTAGGTTTGCGTTGGGTTTTATTATGAAGGTTTTTTTGAATGGGTCTTCGTCGATTTGGAAGGTTTGGGATGGTTGGATTGTAATGTCTGCTAGGGTGTAGAGATTGTAGATTCCGGGTGTGGCGTTTGTGATTTCGAGGGTTAGAGGGATTGAGTTTTCGAAGTCTCGGATGATTATGTTGGTTGGGTATTCGGGTGTAATTTGGATTGCGGAGGCTGAGGCTAGGAGTAGTAGTGTTGTGAATAAGAGGAAAAATTTTCTCATGTGCTGAGGGGTTGAAATTATTTTATAAAGATTTATGTGGCAGAGTATCTCTGTGAAGATGCTTGGTTTGGCTGGGTAATTAACCGACTGGGATTCTAAGGAAGGCCTTTGTATCAGTTATTAATTCTTTGATTTGGTCCTCTAGGTCGTCTTCGTATTCATCTATTGTTTTTCTGATTACATATTCTTCATAAAGTCCCCTCATAAATTTATGAATGGGCTTGTCTTCCCATCTCTTTTCGTAATCTTTTACTATGGTTCCTTTGAATGTTATTTCTAGTTCGCCCTTGTTTGTCTTGGTTTTTTTGCCGTCTATTTCTATTTCGGCATCTTTCATTGTGAGGATATGCCAGTCTAGTTCTATTTTGTAGAGGAAATAGTCGGTTATTTTCTTTTTTGCTTCCCATACAATTACGATTTCTTTTCCACCACTGGTGAGTTTTTCTTTATAGACGTTTTCTGCTAGATTGTATCCGTGATCTTTTATCCAGTTGTAGAGCATTATGTAGACTTCATTGTAGTCCCAGTAACCGACTTGGGTTAGTTTTTCTTTATATACCAGTTTTTTTTGAGCCATCTTTTTATTTTGGAGGGTTTTGGTTTATTTAAAGATTGTTGTTTGATTGTGGCGGGGTTGCTGGGTTTTTGTGGAGTTGGTGAAGTAGGTTGTTTAGTGTAATAATTCTTATAAAGTGATTTGGGGTTTTGGGGGCATGGCAGATGATATTGTTGGAAATGAGGGAGGTCGGGTTCTTGGGCGTGATGCTCAGCGGAATAATATTTTGGCGGCACGTGTTGTGGCTGAGACTGTGAAGACGACTTTGGGACCTAAGGGAATGGATAAAATGTTGGTTGATCGGACTGGGAATGTTGTTGTGACGAATGATGGTGTGACGATTTTAGATGAGATGGAGATTGAACATCCGGCTGCTAAGATGGTTGTTGAGATTGCGAAGACTCAGGAGAGCGAGGTTGGTGATGGGACGACGACGGCCGTTATGTTGGCTGGGAAGTTTTTGGAGAATGCGGAAAGGTTGCTTGATATGAAGATTCATCCGACTGTGATTTGTCGAGGTTATCGTTGGGCTGAAGAGAGGGCACAGGATATTTTGAAGGAGATTTCGGTTGAGATTGGGAGTCGGGATGAGTTGGTGCAGGTTGCACAGACTGCTATGACTGGGAAGGGTGTTGAGTATTTAAGGGAGAAGATGGCTGAGATTATTGTGGATGCGGTTGATGTTGTTGCTGAGGGCGGTAAGGTTGATTTGGGTGATATTAGGATTGAGAAACAGAAGGGTCGGGCGATTGAGGAGTCGAAGTTGATTCGTGGTGTTGTGATTGATAAAGAGAGGATTAATTTGGATATGCCTTCTGTTGTAGAGGATGCTAGGATTGCTTTGATTGAGGAGGCTTTGGAAGTTCGGTCGTTGACGACGGATGCGAGGATTTCGGTTTCTACGCCGGAGCAGTTGACGAGTTTTTTGGGGCAAGAGGATTCTATGTTGAGGGAGAGCGTTGAGTTGATTAAGGCGAGTGGTGCGAATGTTGTTTTTGTTCAGAAGGGTGTTGATGAGTTGGTTCAGCATTATTTGGCGAGGGAAGGAATTTATGCGATTAGGAGGATTCCTCGGAGTGATATGCAGGGTTTGGCAAAGGCGACTGGTGGGCGGATTGTTTCTAAGCTTAGTGAGATGACTTCGGAGGATTTGGGGAGTGCGGCTAGAGTTGAGGAGGTGAAAGAGGGTGAGGAGGGGATGACTTATGTTACAGGTTGTTCAAATCCGAAGGCGATTACGATTTTGATTAGGGGTGGAACTGAGCATGTAGTTGATGAGGTTGAGCGGGCTGTTGAGGATGCGCTTGGGGATGTTGCGGCTGCCTTGCCTTCAAAGGATGATTCTGGTGACCCTAATAATTCTGGAAAGATTGTGGCTGGTGGTGGTGCTGTTGAGATTGAGGTGTCCCGGAGGTTGCGTGAGTTTGCTAAGGGTTTGACTGGTAGGGAGAGATTGGCTGTTGAAGAGTTTGCTGCGGCTCTGGAGTTTATTCCTACGACTTTGGCTGAGAATGCTGGGTTGGATCCGATTGATGTTTTGACAGAGCTTCGTGCTGTTCATGATTCTGGGGGTCGAGATATGGGATTGAATTTATTTAATGGTGGGATTGAGGATAATTTGGTGAATGGAGTGATTGAGCCATTGAAGGTGAAGACGCAGGCGATTGCTAGTGCTGTTGAGGTTGCGGTTATGATTTTGAGGATTGATGATGTTGTTGCGGCTCGGAAG
>DAOWCW010000019.1 GCA_030639395.1 archaeon | reverse complement strand
TTGCGGATTTCTCCAAAGTTTCTTTCGGCAATATTTAGAAAACCCAGTATTTCGTTCTTCTGCTTCTTTTCTAAACTGAGTGACTAATCGAGTTTCAACCAAAAGTAGCGGACAAGTTTATTTTTAATATGAACCCGCCTCGCACTTCGTAAGTACCTAAAGGCAAATCGAACAGTTGTTCCAATATTGGAGAATAAAATATTGTCTTTGACAATATAATATGAACCCGCCAAGAATCGAACTTGGGTATCCTCGGTGTAAACGAGGTGTTCTACCATTAGACTACGGGTTCTTATTTTTTAGAGATGGATTTTGTTTTTAAAGTTACTGATTAAAGGATGGAGTTTCTTTTCTTTTTTTGAGAAATATGACTAGGGCGAAGCTGGTTAGGATGATTACGATAAAAAAGATTGGCTGTTTGAGGAGTTGATATTTTGGGATGGATTTTAGAATGAAGGTTTCTTGTGATGTTGCTTCTTGGTTTTCTCCGTAGTAGATTGTGGTTGTGACGGTGTATTGTCCATTTGGGATTTTTAATGTGTTGAAGTTTTTGATTATGACTTCGTCTGTTTCTATTATTTTTTGGTCAATTCCTGTGTATAGTTCTTTTCCTTCTTGGTTTGTTATTGAGTATATTAGTCTAACATGGCTTGGGCCTTTTCCGAAGTTTGTGAATTCGATCATGGCGGTTAGGTCGGTAGGTCGGTATATTTCGTGTTTTGCTAGTCGGACTTGGATATCGAAGAGTTCAAGGTAGTCTACGTCTTTTGGTATTTCTTGTTCAAAGAGCTTGAGTTCTACTTGAGCTGATTTTTCGTCGGCTGAATGTAGGATGAATTTGAGATTTAGGTCGTCGATTTTGAAAATTACGTAGTCGTTTGCTTTTAGTTGCTGATTGAATAAGGTTTCTCCTTTGCCTATGAAAATTAGGTTTATTGAGTCTTGTGAGAAGTTGCTTGTTATGATGTGTCGGGTTTTTTGGTTTGTTGTAATTTGGAATGCGGAGTTTGTGTCTAGTGTGACGTTATATCCGATTTTTAGAGATTTTTCCGAAATTTCGTAGAATCTTTCGATTTGTTCTAATATGCTTGGAGTGATTTCTGGGAGAGTTGTTGTGATGACTTCTGGGGCTAGTTCTTGGGCAAATGTTTGCTTTATTAAAAATAGAAGTAATGTTATGAGGACTGCTTTTAAAATTAAGCCCGTGATTTTTTCTTTGCCCGTGTTTTTCATTTTTATTTTTGGAAATATACTTTTGCCATGCCGATAGGTCGAAAGGTCGTTTCTTGGGCTCCTTCAAGTCTGGCGAGGGCAGTTCTAACTGCAGAACGGGAGAGTTGGGAGATCTCTGTTAGCTCAGTTATAGTCCTACCCTCTCCAGAGTTTCTCAAGATCCGTAAGATCTTTTTCTCGGGAGAATTTGACACTTTTTTTTTACTCATCTTTTTATTAACTTATGCTTAGTTGAAGATATGATGTCTATGAATTTTATTTAATGTTCTTTTCGTCGATAAATGTCAAAAATAAATTTTTTTATGGGTATATTTTCTATTTTTGTAGAACTTGAGAGATTTTTGAGTGGGTTTTGTCGTGTGTAAATTATTTTATGTCGTTGAAAATAAAGTTATTTACAATAATGTTGATATTATTAGTTGACTAGTGGGTCTTTTTTGGCTGTTGCTATGTAGAATGTTTTTTTGTCGGTTTCCAGTTTTTGGTATGTTATTTCTGTTATTTTGGGATTGAATCTGGACTTGAGACTGAGGGGGATTATGACCGATTTGTTTTCGTGCTTGACTCCTTTGCTTATAATTTTTGCATCATGTGTGCAGAGATTTTCTGAGAAGATGTGGATTTTTTTTGCATGATTTTCGAGAGATTGGGCTTCTTTTGTTGTTAGTTCTAGGTAAAAAACTACTTTGCCCGATGGCGTGGTCTTAGTTTTTAGAATTTGTCCCATGTTTTATTTAAATGCCTTTTACTTATAAAGTTTGCTTTGTTAATGTGATTTCGGATAAAAATCCCTAGAATTTATCCGATTATTTGAATAAGGTTTTCAAAGGACTATGTTTAAATATAATGAAGGTTGTTAATAACAATGGGCACAATATTGAGCACCAAGATGGCGAAGAATGATAAGGTTGTTTTCGAGGTTGAGATGGACTATGAGGATTCTTTAAAGTTGAGAGGGCATGTGAAGAATATTCATGTTTTTAGTGAGGATGCTGCTAGTCTTCGGACGAATTTGGCACAACGTGGGGCTAAAGATACTACAAAATATTTTTTGATTCCGCGTGAGCTTAGGGATGGTTTGAATTTTGAGAAGAGTGTTAAATGTCAGAAAATTGAGACGGATTCTCGGAAGATTTTTATTTTTGCGATGGATAAGGTGGCGATATGAGTTTTGTAAAGGATGAGCTTAAGCGTGAGCCGACTGGGATTAGGGGTGTTGATGATATGATTCAGGGTGGTTTTCCACGAGGAAGTGTCATTGGTGTTTCGGGTGCACCTGGTGTTGGGAAGTCAATTTTTAGTTTGCATTTTGCTTTAGAGGGTGCGCGTCGAAATCAGAAGTCGGTTTATATTAATTTAGAGGAACCACGGTGGAATGTTGACAATATGATTGCGGCGTTTGAGTTTGGCGATGAGTTTTTGAAGTATGAGAGGGAGGGATTGATTGTGGTGAAGTGTTTGACTTATGATAAGTATGAGAGGGTTCAAGAGGATTTGTTTAAACATATCAAGGAGGATTTAGAAATTAAGAGATTGATTGTAGATAGTTTTAATTGTTTTTTTGCGGCGAGTGCGAATGTCTGTGGACAGGCTGATGTTTTGATTCGAAAAATGATTGTAGAGATTTTTTATAATTTGAGGCGCGAGGGGTTGACGACACTTTTGACGCTTGAGAGAGATGGGAAGATGAATAATTCTAATTATAATATTCCGTATTTGATTGATGGGATTGTGAATTTGGATTATTTGGATTTTGGGACGATTGAGAGGCGGATTTTTGTTCCAAAGATGAGGTGGACTAACCAATGTAAGGATGGGCGGGGTTATGAGATTGGTGGGGATGGGATTGTGGTTTCTCAGGATTCATGGTAATAAAAGATGATGATTTGAAAGATTATTGGATGAATAAATTATTGCTACCAAAGATTTTTGTTATTGATAAACCTGGTGTGGTAATTAGTAGGACTTCTAGATTTTTTGGATGCAATATTACGGAAAAAAGGAATCTTTATCATTTTGATAAAATTTTTTTACAATTACGTGTTGCGACGGTAAAAAAAATGGGAATTAGAAAATCTTCTGATTTTTTTTATAGGATGGGTAAGGATTTGGGTACTGGTTATATGATTTTGGGAAAAGCCAAGCGTGTTCCTAATTTTTTACTACAGAGAGTTATGGAATCTATTCACAAGATTATTTCTACAACTGGCACGACAGTTTTTGATGAAATTTCGTTTTCTGATGGGGGATATTGTATCTTGAATGCGAAAGATGGAAGTGAGAATTTAAAGAATGGAGGAGATAGTTTTTTTGCTGGAGTTTATAGCGGGATTTTAAGTTTTTTATCTGGTTGTAATTTTGAGGCCCAACATGGCATGAAGGATGGTTCTAAAATAATTATTAAGCCCTCTATCGTTGAGCGATATGTTCCAGATATGAAGAAGTTGAAGTTGCCAGATAATTATTCTAAGGTGAATTTTCCTGATAAAATTCCATACACCTCTCGTCCATGTTTTTCTGATTTGTTACGATTTGGGAAGGCAAAGTCTGATACTGGCAATATATCCTATAGGGGTAAAGATATCTTTTCTACAGAGCAAGGGATGTTTGACTTGATTACTGAATATTATATTGATGAGGGTCTTGAGGATTTTTTTAGAAGAAAGGTTGTTGGGTTTTCTCAGGATTTGGCGGATGAGATTTTTTTTAATAAATCTGAGTTTAAAAATAATTTGGAGGAAATGATTAATATGTTTTGTGCGTTTGGATGGGGCATCCCAGAATATGTTCTAAAAGAAGGGAGAGTAGTTTTTCTTTTTGCGTGTGCCCCAATTTCCAAATCTCCTCCGCTCTACAGGGCTTTGATTATTAATGGTTTTTTGAATTCAATTACTGGAAATAAGTATGTTTTGGAAAAGGTTTCTGGTTCGCTGAATTCTTCTACTGTTAAAATTTATTATAATAAAGTTTGAGTTTAATATAGTTTTTGAGAATACCTAAGATTACCCTAAGCGGAATTTTTATTATTACCCTAAGCGGAATTTTCATTTTTTCATTTTTTACTAATTCAATAAAAATTTCTGGATTGTTCCTTAGGGCTTGTAATAATTTTAATCTGTTTTTGGTGTTTAGTCTTGTTGCTAAGTGTTTTATATATAGGTTCAGGAATGTTTTTCTCCATTCTTTTTCATAATTTTTTAGTGTTGCATTTTTGATGTTTTTGGCTAGTATTTTTGATGTCCGAAGTATGGGCCTGATTCCTTCTGCTGTAGATGTGCTTGCGTTTCCGAAGCTGTCTCCTAGAAATGCTATATTATTTTGTACAATTGGCATTGCGGGGGTACAGGGTATCAGGGAGTTTCCAGATTTTTCTTTCGGGAAATTATTAGTTAATTTTTCAGATATTGGACTTAGTGGAAAATCGTAAGAATTTTTTATTTTTCCGTATTTCCATAATCCTCTAAGGGTCTTGTTTTTTAGTGGATATATATCTTCTAGAAATCCCTTGGAATTCAGGAGGTGATAGTATGAGTTTTGGTTTTCTAGGGTTCCTTTTAGTTTGTATGTTTCTCCTATCCAGTATCTGAAGGGAAGAGGATGATTCAATATTTTTTTTGCGAAGAATGCATGTCCGGAACAGTCTATTAAATATTTGTAGGAGTATGTTGATTTGTTTGTTTTTAGTGTGTTTTTTTTTATTTCCATTGCCATCTCTTTTCTGAAAGATGCGTTAGAATTTTTTAAAAGATGATTGCATGCTATTTTATAATTTATGAAATAAAATTTCGATGGGATTTCTGTAAATATTTTTTTATATGTTCCAAAGAGTACGCTTTTGTATTTTTGTTCGTAGGGTAAATTATATTCTTTTATGACTTTCTCGAATGTATTTTTGTATCCGTATGCAGAATTTGCTCCAGGTTCTTCTTTGTCAATTATTAATATTTTGCCTTTGTAGTTTATTTTCTTTAGATTGTATATTAATCCGCACCCAGCTATTCCTGCTCCTATTATTATCACATCGAATTTTTCAACCATTTTTGGCGAGTTTTTTTATGTCTAACATGAAAATGGCAAGGTATGTTGTGAAGATTATGGTGGCTATTGAGAGGATTATTGGGAGCGTGGTTTTGGTGATGATTAGAATTATGAAGATAGTGATAAGGTAGAGTCTTGTGAGTTCGATGGCGATTCTTATGTTGGTGTGGATGGTGTAGGTTATGAGAAATTGAAAGAGGAAGAGTGGGATTAAAAGTATGGTGTTAATTTTTAGGAGTATGAAAATTATGAATGTTGTTATGAAGGCTAGGTTGGAGAGCATTGTTCCGGTCCAAAAGGGATTGCTGACTGCTCTTACTAAGGTTTTGTATCCGAGAACTTTGTCTTTTTGGAGATCCTTTAGGTTTGCTATTGGCACTAGGGAGAAAATAAAAAAGAAGAATATTGGGGCAGCTGGTAGTGGGTTTGTTTGTACAAGGAGAGCTGAGGCAATGATGGGTAGAAGATAATGAGTTATTCCGGCTATGAAGCTGTCTCCTAGAATTATGAATCTTGATGCGGTATTGTAAGTGTATCCCAGGATGATTGCTAGGATGGTTGTTATTAATATTATTTTATTTGTTGCAGCTATTGTGATGGTTATTGTTAGCCCTGCTATTAGGATTACTGGGAAATATGACGGAAGGATGTAGTCGTTGTCGCGGTATGCGTTGTGGATTGAGGTGAGAGAATATAGGGATGTTGCTACTATCATTAGGGTGAAGATTGTGATTGGGAAGTGTCCAGCGTAGGCGGGAAATATTAAGATTGCCATTAAGGAGGGAAGGCATCTTCGGAATCTTGTTGCTTTGAATAGATTTAGAAACTTGGTTTCACCCTTCATGTTATGCAAATGGGTTTGATGTTCTAATTTGTTATTACTTAATTTGGATAAAAATTTGGATATTTTCTTTAAATTTGGATTTTGTTATCCGATTATAGTAATAAAAATTATAAGAAACTTCGATGTAGTTATATTATGAGGTGTTTTTTTCGGATGTGTGATTTGACGACTGGTGGTTTGACCGAGGTTCGTGATTTGACGGATGAGATTATTAATTATGTTGCGGAGTCGAGGATTAAGAATGGGCATGTTTTGATTCAGCCGATGCATACGACGGTTGGGATTTATTTAAATGAGGGGGAGCCGAGGTTGATTCGGGATTTTGTGAGGGAGATTGAGAGCAGGGTCCCTTTTGATGGCGGTTATTTGCATGATGATATTGATAAGAGATTGGATTGTCCGCCTGATGAGCCGGTTAATTGTCATAGTCATTTGAAGTCGGCGTTTTTTTCGAATCCGAGTTTGTCGTTGATTATTTTTGGTGGGAAGTTGCAGATGGGAAAATATCAGAGGATTTTGTTTGGCGAGTTTGATGGTCCGTGTCCGCGAAAACACAAGACGAGAAGGATGTATGCTGTGAGTATTATTGGGGCATAAGAAAAGTTTTGCTTTTCTGGTTGGGTTGGGAAAATACCACATGTCTATGATTAAGATGGGAAATAAAATATTTGAGGAAATGAAAGAGGAAATTGGGGAGATAGATAAGGCTATTGAGGATTTGATTCCTAGGGGTTTTGATGGTTGGTTGGAGGAAATGTTTGGGGAGTCAAGATGGGTTTATGATATTGGGGCGTTGGATGGTGCGATTGCGAAGCCGGTATGGAATTTATTGGATCGTGGAGGGAAGAGATGGCGTCCATTTTTAATGAAGCTTTGTTATGAGTCTGTTGGTGGTGGTGGGGTTATTGATAAGTTTTTGCCGATTGTGGAGGTGATTCATAATGGGACTTTGATGATTGATGATATTGAGGATGGGTCGGATGTTCGTAGGGGTAGCTCTTGTATTCATAAGATTTATGGGGAAGATGTTGCGATTAATGCGGGGAATGCGATGTATTATTTGCCGATGCTTAGTGTGATGAGGGATGATTCGCTTGATTTGAAAATGAAGATTAGGATTTACGAATTGGTGAACGAGGAAATGATTAAGATTTCGTTTGGGCAGGGGATGGATATTTTTTGGCATGGAGGTGGTGGTGTGCCGAGTGAGAAAGAGTATTTGCAGATGTGTGCGTTTAAGACTGGGACGTTGGCTCGGATGGCAGCGAAACTTGGTGGGATTCTTGGTGGAGCGAGTGATGAGGTTGTTGAAGCTTTGGGTGAGTTTGCAGAATCTTTAGGTGTTGCGTTTCAAATTCAGGATGATATTTTGAATGTTTGTCCGAGTGAGAATTGGGGGAAGGATTTTGGAGATGATATTAGCGAAGGGAAGCGTACTCTTTTGGTGATTCGGGCTTTGGATGTTTTGGATAAAGAAAAAATTAAGGATTTGGTTGGTATACTTGATTTGAAGACGAAGAATAAGGTTTTGATTGGTGAAGCTGTTGCTATGATTAGAAATTCTGATGCTATTAGTTATTCTGATAAGGTTGCTCGGAATTTGGTAAGGGAGGCTTGGATGAAGTTGGATGAGATTTTGGTTGCGAGTGATGTTAAGGATAAATTGAAAATGTTTTCGGATTTTGTTGTGGAGCGTGAGATATGAGTGTGCCTGATTTGGTTTCGGATTTTTCGGATCGGCAGGGAGTTGGTGAAGCGGAGTTGGTGAAGTGGTATTATTGTAGTGTTTTGACTTCTGATGCTGTTGAGATGAGAAGGGGTGGCGGAGTGGGAAAGTTGGGGGATAGGCATGTTTTGGTTCCTAAGATTCGTGCCATGGAGAGGCGTTTGAATGGAGGGGATGTTGAGGGGTTTTTTGAAAATAAAGATGTTTGTGCCGAGGGGTTGAGTATTGAAGGTTTTGTTCAGTTTGTTGGGAAGTTGGATTGTGCGGCTAGGGAATATGCGAAAAGGGAGGGTTATTTTGGGAGAGGATGGAGGAACTGATTTTGGTTGACGAGGAGGATTGTGAGATTGGGTTTTGTGAGAAGGTGGCTTGTCATGTGGATTTAGGGAAATTGCATCGGGCGTTTTCGGTTTTTATTTTTAATTCGAAGGGCGAGCTTTTGATTCAGAAGCGGGCGGAGGGAAAGATGCTTTGGCCTGGGTTTTGGAGTAATAGTTGTTGTAGTCATCCAAGGAGGGGTGAAGAAATTGAGAATGCTGCGTCAAGGAGGATTGTTGAGGAGTTGGGGATTGCGTGTGGTTTGAGATATGTTTACAAATTTAGATATATGGCACAGTTTGAGGATGAAGGAAGTGAAAGAGAGATTTGTTCGGTTTTTGTTGGGAAGTGTGATGACGATGTTGTTGTTGATAGTGAGGAAATTTCGGATTTTTGTTGGATTGGAGTGAATGAGTTGTTTCGTGATGTTTTTTCTAATCCTGAGAAATACACACCTTGGTTTTTGAAAGAACTTGAGGAGTTGAAAAAAAAAGGCGAAATTTAGCCGAGTTTTGCGAAATTTATCCGAATTAGTGAATAAGAACTATAAGATATGTGGAGCTTTGTTATTTATGGGTGACGAATTTTCATCATCACTTTCTAAAGTTGAGGATTATGTTAGGAAGTTTGGTGGGGCGGGGCGTTTTTTTGATAAGATTTTGAGTTCGCTGGAATTCCCTTTTAGTATTATTAATGTTGAAAATTTAGAGGTTGAGGTTTCTAATATAAATGGGTTTCGTCCTGGGGTGAAGTGCTATGAGCTTTGTTATGGTCGAAAAGAGAAATGTATGGATTGTATTATTGATAAGGCTGTAGGGGAGAAGAAGCGGGTTCATAATGAGAAGGATGGGAAAGATGTTTTTGTGTTTCCAATTTTTGATGAGAAAGGTCAGGTTGTTAGTGTTATTAAGTATAGGATAAGTAGGAAGGAGGTTGTTAGGGAGGTTGTGAAGGAGGTTGTTAAGGAGAAGGTTATTGAGAAGATGAGTCGGGAGCATGAGGAGAGTTTTTATAATATTTTGCAGAATTCTCAGGATGTTGTTTATAGGTATGATTTTGTGAAGGGCTGTTTTGAATATGTGAGTGAGTCGGTTTTTACTTTGATGTGTTTTCCGTTGGGGGAGTTTATTCGGATGAGTTATGATGATTTTTTGACTAGGGTTCATCCTGATGATTTAGGTGGAGTTTGTGAAGTTGATTGTGGTAGTAAAGAGGCTATTTGTGTGGGGGAATATAGATGGAAGCGTAAGGATGGTTTGTATAGGTGGTTTTTGGATAGTAGGACGTGGTTTTTTGATGAGAATGGAAAGAGGCTTTGTGTTGTTGGGAATATTAAGGATATCAGTAAGGAAAAAGAAAAAGAGAAGGAGAATCATGACCTTGAGGAGAGAATTGCTTTAATGAAGAGGAGAGAGAGTGAGGCTGGTGAGAGAGTTAGTTTGACAGATAAGGAGAAGATTGTGCTTTGGGGGCTTTGTCGTTGGCCGCTTTTGAATGATGAGGAGTTGTCTGGGAAGTTGGAATTAAAGAGGTCAACTTTGACTGCGATTAAGAATAGGTTGAGGGGAAAGAGTTGGTTTTCTCTGAAATATATTCCTAATTTTGCGAAGCTTGGTTGTGAATTTTTTGGAGTATTTGATGGAAAGAGTGGAGGGAAGATTAGAAAGCTTAATTTGGATTCTTTAAAGAAGATGCCGGAAGTTGTTTTGAGTAATTATCGAGATGAGAAATTTTTTGGAGTTTTTGTTTCGGATAAATATGTGGTGTTTCGGAAGTTTTTGGAGAGATTTGAGGAGGAAAATAAGGAGGCATTGAGATTGGGATTTAATGAGAATAGTTTTTTTTATGATTTAGAGGATTTTGAATTGAGGGATTTTTCTGAAATTGTTAATTCGTTGTTTGGCTTGAGGAGGAAAGAGAAGGCGAAGGTTTATGATTTTAAGAATATGGCATCTAAGGGCGTGTCTTCTGCTCAGGTGACATCTGTTGGTGTGGATAAAGGAAACAGTCTTAATGTGAATGAGCGAAGGGTTTTGCATGCGATGATTCGGAATCCAGAAATGTCTTCTACGGAGATTGCGAAGAAGGTTTGGGTTTCGAAGCCGACCGTGATTAAGGTTAGGAATAAGTTGTTGGAGGAGGGATTTGTTTATGCTTTAGTTGTGCCTGATTTTAGGAAGATGGGCTTGGAATATTTTGGGCGGTTTTGTTATGAGTTTGATTCGGATTTGTCGGAGGATGTTAAGAAGAAAGGGGATGTTTCGCGGACTGTTTTGAGGGTGAATGGGAGGCGGAAGGTTGTAAAGTTTATTTTGTTTGCCAGTGAGGATGAATATGCCCAAGAAGTTGATTTAATTAAAGATGCTTATCGAAGAGCTGGGGTTTATTTTAGGTTAGATAGTGAGGTTTTTGCTATGCAGAGGCGGGGAAAGAATAATTTTGATTTGGAGCCGTTTGTTAATAATTTGTTGTTCGCTGAGTGAAAATCTATGATTTTTATGACTTGGAGGGTTTGTTTTGTAAATTAATTTCGATATTATCGTATCTGCTAACGCAGACAAGTGAGTTAAGGTTTTGGAGAGAAATGGGTTTTTTCGAGATGATAATGAGATGTCTAGATTAGAGGATTGGGGGAGGGGAGAATTTAGCCACGGGATTTCACGAGATTGCACGGGATTTTGGGATTGGGGAGATTTTTGGTTGAATGGGGATTTTGGAAAAGTATAAAAATGGGTGTTGTATTTTATTGGTATGAAAATGGAGTTGTTGGGGACGCTTTGTGTTGGTATTGGATGGGTTGTTGGGGTAACGCTTTCTATGATTATGGTGCCTATTA
>DAOWCW010000006.1 GCA_030639395.1 archaeon | reverse complement strand
GCGTTTAGAATTTCGAGAGATTGGCAGATTAGGTTGTGATACGGGTTTGTAAATGGAAGAGTTAGGTTTAATCTTTTTAGAACTTTATCTAACTGTTGTTTTGTTTCTTTGTCTAATTGCTTATGATTGTTGGAAATTCTCGCTATTGCTCCTACTGAGAATGGCTTATCTTCATGTAGAACGAATTTTGACGTTGCGTATTCTTTGATGTTTTCGGTTAGATGGGATTTGTAGTTGTCGTCCATGAATGTTTCTTTTTGGGAATTCACTCTGCCTGAGATGTTGGCGTAAGTACTTTGTTCTTTTAGGGAGAGATATTCTGATATTCTATTGAGGTTTTGATATTGAAGGTTTGAGAAAAGCTGGATTGTTTTTAGGATGAGAGGTTTTGTATTTTTTAGCTGTTCTATTAATTCGGAGAAATTTTTAGTTGGGACTTCTTCTTGTATTTTTAGAAATGGGTGCATTTCTCTTCCTCCGAATTCTTCTACTAATTTGTTTCCGAGTGTGATTATTTTTAAGGCATCTAGTACTTTTTGCTTGTGTTCTTTCTTTAGGGTTAGTGCTGAAGATGCCCCGAGGTAATCTGGTAGAGACATGAAGTAGAGATGTGTTGCGTGGCTTCGTATTCTTTCTGCTAAAAGAAGGGTCTCTCTTATGAATTTTTGTTGTTGTGTTGGTTTAATTTTTAAGGCTTCTTCTAGTCCTTGGACTGATGCAATGGAATGTGAACATGAACATATTCCACAAATTCTGGAAACGATTTCTTGGACGTCTTCGATATTTCTGCCTAGAACTAATGCCTCGAAAAAACGTGCGCCTTCTGAGGCTTTTAACTCGCATTTGACTACTTTGTTTTTTTCTATTTTTAGTGTTAGACTTGCGTGTCCTTCTATTTTACAAATGTGGTTTAGGTTTATTTCTCTAGCCATTTTGACGAATCTCCTTCTTGTTCTTTGAATTGTAGCCCTGCGAATGTTTCGAGTTTATCTTTTATTTCTTTGTTGGTGTGACCCATTTTTTTCAGCATTTTGAAAAAGGCCTCGTAATTTGCATCTTTATTTGGACCTCGGCATCCGTAACATGTTGTGTTGTTGCTTGGACAGAGTGCGTCGCAGCCTCCATTTGTGATTGGTCCGAGGCAGATTTTGTTTTTTTCCAGTAGACATGGATTTTGTTTTTTTCTGCATTCAAAGCATACTGGATTTTTAGTGGGGTTAAATTCTCGCTTTGTTAAGATGTGTTTTATGAATTCTAGGATTTCTTTTTTGTCTGGTGGACATTGTGGAATATGATAGTCTACTTTTATGTGTCTGCTGATTGGTGTTGGGTCTACGGATTTTAGATGATTGTATTTTGGATAGACGAAGTTCATTGTTTTTTCCTTGTTGTGGAAATTTTTTATTGAGGGGACGCACCCGAAACAGGCACAGGTTCCTAGGGCCACAACCTTTGTTGAGCGTTTTCTTAATTCGTTTATTAGCACAATATCTTCGTCGAAACAGACTGTTCCTTCTATAAAGACATAGTCGAGTTTTCCTTTATAGGTGTCTTCCTTAATGAAGGGGAATGATTTTATGTTGACTAGTTTTATTAGTTCCTTGAAACAGTCTTCGAATAGGACTGTTAATAGGCATCCTGCACATCCTGAAATTCCGTAAAATCCTACTGTTGGTTTGATTGTTTTCATTTTTTCTTTTGACTGGAATTTTCGTTATCTAGTCTTGGTTTAATTTTATCGTATCTGAATATTGGTCCGTCTTTACATACATAGAGATCTTGGATTTGGCATCTGCCACAGGATCCGAAAGCACATTCCATTCTTCGTTCTAGTGACCAGTATATGTTTTTGTTTTGCAATCCTAAACTGTTTAATTCTTTCGTTGCGCAATCCATCATGGCTTCTGGTCCGCAGAGGAGTGCTGCAGTATTTTTTATATCTGGTTTATGTCTCTCCATTATTTCGTTAATAAAGCCTTTTTCGTATTTATGAGAATTTGGATCGCTTGAGAGTCCAATGAAAAGATTGAATTCTTTTTTCCATTTTTCTATCCTTTCTTTTAATAATATACATTGTTCATCTCGGAATCCGAAGTAGATAAATATCTTTTTGAAAGATTTTTTATTTTGTTCAATGTAATTTATCATCGAGGTTATTGGTGCGATTCCTGTTCCTCCAGCTATTAGGATTAGGTTTCTGTTTTTTAGTTCTTCTATTGGAAAACCTTTGCCGTGTGGACCTCGTATTAATATGGTGTCGTTTTTTTTGAGATTAAAGATTGCGGAAGTTACGTTGCCTGCGTTTCTTGTTAGAAGCTCGAGATAGCCTTTGGTGTGGGAACATGAGGCTAGTGGACATTCTCCGATTCCTGGTATTGATATTTCTACGAAAGTTCCTGGTGCTGGATTTAAACCGCATTTTATTTTGAAGAGTTTTACATCTGGTGTGTAATTTTTTATCGATGTGATTTTGTAGGGAATTGGTTGATAGCTCATTATTTTGATTTTGGTAATTTATTTATTGTTTTAACCCAATCTATTTTTGTTGGACATACTCTTAGGCATCTTCCGCAGCCGACACACATTGGGCGGTTGTGTAGTTTTTTGTAGTATGAGATTTTGTGATACACGAAGTGTTTAAATCTTGAGAGGCGAGAATCTCGATATGATTTTCCTCCTGCTACTTTGGAGAATGATTTTAGTTGGCATGAGGTTTGGCGTCGGATTCTTTTTCCGCTTTTTAGGTCTAGATTAAGGTTATCTTTTATGTCGAAGCAGTTGCATGTTGGGCAATATATTGTGCAGGCTGAACAGCTTAAGCATTTGTCAGCATCGCTTTTCCATATTTGGTTTCGGTAGTTTTTTCCTATGTCTAGGTTTTTTAGTTTCTTGGAATTTTTTGGATTTGGAATTTTGATTTCTTTTTTTAATGATGGTAATTTTTTTACTAAAGCTTCTCCTTTTTTTGAGCCTATACTGATAATAAAATTTTTTCCTTTTGGATAGAGGAAGAGGTCGTGGTAATCTTGGAGTTGCATTGAATTGCAGAAACAGAATTCGTCTGGATTTTCGCAGAAGATGCCGATTAGGATTGTGTTTTTTCTTTTGGCTAGATATTGTTTGTCGTACATTACTTTGTCTATTACTTGGATTGCGTTGAGATCGCATTTTCTTAATCCGAATAAAATTGTTTTTGGAATTTCTCCTGAACACTCTGCTGGTTTTTTATTTTTGAACTCTAATAGTGTTTCGTTCTCTGGAATGAAATGAGATTTTGCTGGGACTTGGGTTATTGTATCTAGATATATTTCATTGAAAGAATTTATTTTTTGGAATTTTGTGTTTGGGGATTTTACTGGGGCTATGACTTTGTATTTTTTAATCAGAGTGTTGATGAATTTTGGAAGATCTTTTTTTGGGATTATTTTTTGCATTTGCTACCTCTTGTTTAGGATAAGTGTTATAAAGTTATAAATCTTTGTGACTTGATGGATGGAAAGGTAATAGCTTTTGATATTGGTGGAACTAGTATTCGTTGTGGGCTTGTTCGGAATAATAAAATTTTGAAGTTTGTTCAATGTGATACACCGAAAAGCAGAAAATTGTTTTTGAATAAGATTTGTGAGTTTATTGAGGGGTTTATGGATGGTGATGTTGCTGGGATTGGAATTGGTTTTCCTGCTCCGGTTAAAGATGGCATTGTTAAGAATCCGCCTAATGTTAATTTGAATAATTTTAATTTGAAGAAATACTTGGAAAAGAAATTTGGGAAGATTGTTGAGGTCGCGAATGATGTTGATTGTGTTGCTTTGGCTGAGTTGAGGATGGGAGTTAAGAAGAAGAATTTTTTTGTGATTGCGCTTGGGACTGGGATTGGCGGTGGAGTTGTGGTTGATGGTGAATTGTATCATGGCGGAGGTGGTTATGGGAGCGAACTTGGGCATATTCTTATTAGAGGTAAGGATTTTGAGTCGCTGTGGAAGGGGACAAAGAAGAAGATTGATAAGGAATTCGGGAAGGGTGTTTTGATTCGGGATTTGTGCTCTGCGGTCGGTGGTCGAAATTCGGTGGTCGGTGGTCGAAAGATTGACGCTAGAGGAAAAAAGAAAGCTAGGGAAATTTTAGAAGAGGCGGCAGATTATTTGGGCGAGGGAATTGCTTCGGTTGTTAGTGTGTTAGATTCTGAGATTGTTGTTTTGGGTGGAGGGATTCGAGATTCGGGGAGTGTTTTTTTGAAGATGGTGAATAAGAGCGTGAGAAAGTATTCTTTTTTGCCTAAGAAAATCAAGGTTGTTTGGAGCAAGGTTAATGAGGCTGGGGTTATTGGGGCAGCGTTGTTGGTTCGCTGATATTTAGAACACTATCGCTTAAAAAAGAAGTTTGCTTGGCTTGTTTAAGTTGTTATTTTTTTATTAATGGCAAGTAATTTAAAACATGTTTTGTAGTTTTATTTATGGTGATGAAAAAGAGTGATGCAGTTTTGCGTGAGCTAAAAGAACATTTGCCTTTTACGTTGATTGCTAGTTTGGTGGCTGGTGTTTTGGTTGCGATTTTTTATTTGATTGGGCGAGTTCCTTCGGAAGAATTGTTTGAGATTGTTCACCCTGCTCATGTTGCAGTTTCTGCTGTTGCTACTTCTGCGATTTATTGGAAGTATAAGAAATCTGTATTGGGGAGTGTCTTTATTGGAATGGGTGGCGCGATTTTAGTTGGAAGTTTGAGTGACGTGCTACTTCCTTTTTTGGCTGGAAATTTGTTTTCGCTTCATACTCATTTTCATTTGCCTATTTTTGAAGAACCTGTTTTAATTTTGGGCGTTGCTTTTTTTGGAGCGGTTTTGGGAATGTATTCTGATTTGTTTCGGGCGAGTCATATGTTGCATGTATTTTTGTCTATTTTTGCTAGCTTGTTTTATTTATTAGCGTTTTCTGTGGCTTTGAATGTTTGGGGAATTTTGCTGATTTCTGGTTTAGTATTTTTGGCTGTTTATATTCCGTGTTGTGTTTCTGATATTGTGTTTCCTATTTTGTTTTTGGATCGACCTTGCTTGGAATGCGGACACTGGCATTAGAAAATTTTTGATTTTTCTAAAGTAGTGTAGATTAAAATATTGGACTTTAGTTCGTGCTTGGGAATCTGTAATTAATGTAATCTATTAGGGCATTGCCTTCTAGTTTGATGCTGGCGGGTCCGTTTCGAACATAGAATTCTTCTTTGTTTTCGTATTTTAGAAAAACTCGTTTTTTGCTTTCTTTGCATATTATTAGGAGTATTTTTTTATCGTGAATTTGAACTATTGTAAATTTGATGAAAGGAAGAAATTCGTTGCCAATGTGCACTTTGATTAGATTTGTTAGATGAAGATTTATTTTGTCGTCGTTTTGAAAATTGTCTATTTCTAATCCTAAGATTTCTTTATTATCGCCTACTCCAACTAATAGATTTCCACCTTTTGTATTTAGAAATGCTACTATTGTTTTCAGGACGCTTAATCCCATCTTTTTATCTTGCTGTTTTGTGTAAAGATTTGTTCGCAGAGTTGATTTGAATTCTATCTTGCTAGTTTCTCCTATTTGAATTATGTCTTGTGTTCTTTTTGTTGGATTTTTTTCTATTCTTTTTGGGCCTAGAAAGAACGGGTTTTTTTCTAGAGTCTGAGTTATGAATGTACTTGCTAATTTTGAACTTCCGGTTCTGATGTGATTGTATCCTGCTATTGAGACTAGGAGGGCGCCTAGAACGTTGATAGAAAGGTCTTGCATTGTATCGGTGAGATTTTTTTGGAGACCGGAATGTATTATTGTGTCTAGGGTGAACTCGAAGATTTCCCATAGTGTGGCGAAAGAGAGAGTTAGGGCAAAGATGAGGATTGCGGCGAGAAGTGGATTTGTGTTGATTCGGTTTGTTTTGTGGAGGACATGGATAATACTTAGTCCGGTGAATCCGAGAGCGAGAGATGCTGTGAATGTCATTAGGATGCTCCACCAGATTGAGCCGTGATAGAGCCCCCTAAGTTCGCCTAATGTTAGGAGTCCGTAGACAAACATGAGATAGATGATTTCGAAGCTTGAGGGAATTTGGATGTGGAAGAGTTTATTTAGGATTGTTGGGATGAAGGTTATTAGGAGTGCGATGATGGAGACTGCTTGGACTAGAGTTCGGGCGGATGTTGTGGCGTAAATGAAGGTTAGAAAGAGGATGAGGCGAATTAGGTTTGTGATGATGAGGTGGACTGCTTTGTTTTCGGATGGCATGGTTGAGAGAAAGAGGTTGTGTTAATAAGGATTGTTGGGATGGGATATGTTTATTGCTAGATGTAGGTTGTGGTCAAACTTTATTAATTTGGGTCTGCTTGTTTTATTATGAAAAATGACGAAAGATTTCTTGAGTTTTGTAAGAAAAATTATTCCAAAAAGGATTTGCGATTGATAGGGGAAGCACTTGAGTTTATTGAGTCGCGTTTGGGTGGAGAGAAGGAGTTCTCTGGAAAATCGTTGTTTGAGTTTAATGTTGATGTTGGAGAGATTTTGGCTATGAGTGGATTGTCTGTCGAGAGTGTTGTTGCTGGAATTTTGTATGGTACTGAGAAGGTTGTTGATTTCGAAGAGGTTTCTGGTTGTTTTGGGAAGGAAATTGCGGGGATAGTTTTTGGGCAGTTGCAACTTAGGACGATTAAGAGGAGTAATGCTTCGGTTCAGGCTGAGGTAGTTAGGAAGATTTTGCTTACTGGATTAGATGATGTTAGGATTATTTTTG
This sequence comes from archaeon, assembly GCA_030639395.1. Next base: position 9,951 of record DAOWCW010000006.1, on the reverse strand, counting down.
TTAAGTTGGCTGTTAAGTTGGCTAATCTTCGGATTATTTCTGCGCTGAAGGGAGTGGAGCAAAAGAGGATTGCGGGCGATATTTTGGAACTTTATGTGCCTTTGGCTATGAGACTGGGTCTTGATTATATTAAAAACAATTTAGAAGATCTTGCTTTTAAGACGATTCATCCTAGGAAGCATGAGGAGATTTCCAATTTTTTTAAGGAGAGTAAAGTGGAGAGAGAGCATTTTGTTAGGAGGTTTATAGGGGAACTTGAAAAACTTTTGATGTCGAAGGTTGGTCTTGTGAGGATTAAGGGGAGGAATAAACAGATTAGGAGTATTTTTGAGAAGATTATTAAGAGAGGTGTTGCGCTAGAGAGGCAGAGAGATCATTATGCGATTCGGATTATTGTGAAGAGCGAGAGAGATTGTTATAGTGTTTTGGGAATTTTGCACGAGGAGTATTTGCCTATTCATGACAGATTAAAGGATTTTATTAATTCTCCGAAGTCAAATGGGTATCAGTCTATCCATACGGTCTTGCGAACTGGGAGTCGGGGGTCGGCCTCAAATAGGCATGACCCTGCTGGCCCAGGGGTCGGAAGTCGGAAAGATGGGGAGTCGAAGGAGATTGAGGTGCAAATTCGGACTGAGAAGATGGATGAGTTTGCGGAAGAAGGTGATGCTGCTTATTGGAATTATAAGAAAGTTGATGGGGATGTTTCTTTTGAAAAGAAGGTTGGATGGTTGAGGGCTTTGGTGAAGTCTCAGAGGGATTCTTCGAATAGAGAGTTTATGAAGAATTTGAAACTTGATTTGTTTGCTGATAAGATTTATTGCTATACTCCGAAGGGGGATGTTCGTGAGCTTCCGAAGAATGCGACGCTTTTGGATTTTGCGTATTATATTCATCAAGAAGTTGGAGAGCAGGCTGTTGGCGGTCGGGTCGATGGGAAGTTTGTTTCTTTGAGAGAGGTCCTGAAGAATGGGTGTGTTGTTGAGATTTTGACTAATAAAAATCAGAGACCTAGACGAGATTGGCTGAAGTTTGTTATTTCTTCGAAGGCGAAGTCTGGGATTAGGAAGGGGATTAAGAGATATGAGTCGATTCCTATTCCGAAGAAGCAGAGTGTGAAGATTAGGGATGATGATGACTTTGATAGTCTTGTGGAATCTCCTGAGTTTCCTTTTGTGAAGTTTTCTTTTGCGAAGTGCTGTTATCCTTTGCCGAAGGATGAGTTAATTGGGATTGCGAAATCTTATAGACGGTTTTTGGTTCATAGGCAGAATTGTGCTAGAGTTGGCGGGAATTTGTCCTCAAAGGATGGCCATGGTGTCCCCAAGAATGCTGTTCCTGTGTTTTGGAAAGAGGAGTTTAATCGTCCTTTGAATTTGAAGATTTTGTATGAGGATCGGAGTGGAATTTTGGCTGATTTGCTGAATACTATTTCGAGGGGTGGGTTTATTGTTAAGAATGCTAATGCGAAGGTTGTTGGGAATGGTGGTGTTGAGTGTGATTTTGTAATTATCCCTAAGGAGCTTGATGAGGTTTGTTTGATGGTTGGAAGAGTAAGGAAGGTTCGGGGAGTTGAGAAGGTGTTTTTTGAGTGAGGGGTTAATTTAAAAAATTATCAAAATATTTGTTCCTTTCTAATATTCTTTTATTTGTTAAATTATAATACTTTGTCCAATTTGGATTTTTAATTTTTTTTAAAGTTAAATATTTATTAGCTGACCAAAGTACATCTCCTAGGCTCACAAATTTAAGCGCAAAAGATAATTTTTTAATAAAATTATTATGATTTAATTTTGTTTTTTCTATATAGTTGTTGACAAAAATATCAATCGTTTCTTTTGGTAAATCGCTATAAACAATTATATCTGCTAATTCTGTCAAATAATCATTTGTAAATCTTGCAAACTCCCAATCTATAAAAAATAAATTATTATCAAATTCAATTATATTTTCTCTTAAATCTCCGTGAACAAACTCTAATTCGTCTTTGTATTTTAAAATTTCTTTTTTCATATATTTATAATGCTCATTAATCCATTGATATATTTCTTTATCATTGCATTTTTTCTTGATATAATTATATGGGGTTGTGCACACGAGTTCAAAATGTTTCTCTGTTGAATTCAAAACAGGTATTTTGAATTTATTATCATTGCAAAAATTCATAAATTTTTCGTATTTCAATTTATGAAGTATAGATAAATTTTTTAAAAGAATATCTAACTTGTCCTTGTTCATATTTTTAACAAGACAAATTTTACCTGGAAAATAATCTGTGATTAATATATTTCTGCTTGAATCATAGGATATTATTTTTGGACAGAAATTAATTTTTTCTTTTTCTAAATATTTCAATATTACATATTCGTTATATAATAAATTAGAATTTACATTGTCTTTCTTTTGCTTTGCAATATATTTTGAAGCACTGGTTTCAATTAAAAAGGTATTATTATTCTCTCCCTCGCCTGATTTAGAAATATTATTAATTTTTTGAGATAATTTTTCTTCTAAATATTTTTTAAGTAAATGCATATTTATCTTGTAATAGTTAAATTATATAAACTTTACAGTTAAAAGAAGAGTTTGGGTGCAAACGGATGTTTTTGGTTGGTTGGGTAGATTTTTATATATAGATAATTTTGAATTTTTATGAATGAGAGGAAAAGTTATTCGGAGTATTTGAGAGAGAAGTTTCCGGCTAAGCCTGGGTTTGTTGTTGTGCCTCGGGAGGTTGGGGAGGTTTGTTTGATGGTTGGAAGAGTAAGAAAGGTTCGGGGAGTTGAGAAGGTGTTTTTTGAGTGAGGGGTCTAGAGACGCTAAAAAATATTATTTGTTATTTTCAACAAATTCTTCGTATGCGCCAGAAGGTCTAAAGTCTATTGAATATGTTTTGCTGTCAATCCTTTCTATAATTACGGAATCTAATCCTATCTCTTGTAATTTTTCATAGGTCAATAATTCTTTTTCTTCCAGATTTAATACTTTTCTCAACAACCACTTCCCTAAATCTGCATTATGTTTACTCATTAATGCCTTAGAGCCATCTTGACAAACTTTAGCTTCTAATATTGCTGTATCTGGCAAAATCAAATTGAACGACATGTCTCTTGGCAAGAAAAATGCAGGGAATCTTTTATGGATCCATTTTGGGATTTGAATGTAAATCTCATTTGCATCCCTTTTCCTTCCCTTAGCATTCCATTGATTTAACCCGCTTCTTTTTTGCACCTTCATATCTTTTGGAGAATATAATGGCAATATTACAAAAGGATTTTCAGAAACCACTTTTTTATAATAAATCTCTTTCACTTTTTGGAATTTCTCTTCTAAAACTTCGAATGGATCTTCTAATATTTTAACATCTACCTCAAAAAGAATATCTTTAGTTATAAATCTTTTTAACAAAGTACTTTTAGTAACGTTGAATGAATACTCATTAATAGAATCTTTAAATGATATCGTATTTGTTGCAGATTTTATTATTTCAATAGTTGATTTATCAATTAAATCCATGTCACATTCAAATGTTTTAATTTTTCCCTCATCTCTTACAACACAATGATACCTCATTGAATTTAATCCATAAATTCTTCTAGTAGCTTCAATCCTCTCATTTCTTAAATCTGTAATTTTGTCAATTAATTCTTTCGGATTCAATTCTCTAAAATGGATACTACCTTTATTAAATTCTGCTATTTTTTGCAAGGACTTCCCATTTTTATTTAAAAATGTTTTAATCCCAATTCCTACCTTATTTAATGATGCATCTACAGAAACATCTGAACGAGAAAGATTTGTTGCTGAAAAAGATCTGCAAAACAAATTTTCAACAATTCTAGAATCAAGATATGGTACTTTGCTTTCTGAAAATAAATTAGTTAATGAGCCTAATATTTTTAATATTTTTTGGTAATATTCATGTTCTTGCTCAACTGCCATTTTCCAACGCTTTTTTTATATTATTAGCAACTCTCTTGATAACTGTTACCGAGACACTATTCCCTGCCTGTTTATATAATTTAGAATCTGCTATGTTTGGCAATTTATATGATTTCGGAAATCCTTGGAATGTAAAACATTCTCTTGGAGTTAATTTTCTAATGCCTTTATCATCTAGAATTATGGGGACATTGTGCCCTCCAGTTCCCATATTTGCGGTAAGGGTTGGGACAACGCCCGACTTATTTTCTCTTACATATTTTCTTCTCCACTGATATGCGGTATTTTTTTTATTAATATCTTTTTTGAGTTTGTCATAAATTAATTTCTTATGATAATAATATTTCTCATCAACATTTTTTTCTAATAAATCTTTTATTTGTTTTGTTAGCTTTATCTCATTTGGAAATTTAAAATTATCCGCCATTTTCTTACTTAAAAAACTAACAATCAATATCCTTTCTCTGTTTTGAGGAATATTCCCATGCAACATTGTATTTACTATTTTTGACTTGACGACATACCCTAGCCCTTCTAGTTTCTTTTTAATAACTTTAAAGGTATTTCCGCCATCATGTGTTTTGAGATTTTTTACGTTTTCAAGAAAAACTATTTTTGGTTTTTTCTCTTTAATTATATCTATAATTTTAAAGAATAAATTTCCTCTTCCTTTCGCATCATCAAACCCTTGCCTGTGGCCCGCGATACTAAAGGGTTGACAAGGGAATCCGGCCAATAAAATTTCGAAATTGGGAATAGATCTGTTTCTTATTTTATTTATATCTTCGACAAATAATTTCGAATCTTTAAAATTTAAATCAAAAGTATCTTTACACGTTGGTTCAAAATCGTTAGAAAAAACCGTTTCAAATCCTGCATTTTCAAATCCCAATCTGATGCCTCCGACTCCTGCGAACAAATCTATGCACCTCATATGTTGAAATGTGTGTGTATCTATATAAACTTTGTTAGAAATTTTCCAGTGGTTAAATTTGGCCTATTGACACAAGCTTTATCTCTTATAATTTATTTAACTGATATATTGTCTTGCTTTTTAGCTTATTGCTTAGATTTTTATAGAGAGGAAGTGTTTTGTTTTTATGGATGAGCGGAAAAGTTATTCGGAGTATTTGAGGGAGAAGTTTCCGCCTAAGCAGGGCTTTGTTGAGAGGATGGAGAGGCTTTTGGGGAAGGATGGTGCTAAGGAATTTTTTGATATTTCTTATACAAAATGTCCTAGTTCCATTAGGTGCAATACTTTAAAGATGGAGCCGGAAGAGTTGTTGAAGAGATTGAAGGGTTATGGATGGAAGGTTCGGCAGCCTTTTAGGAGTTTTCCTGAGGTTATGATTATTGATAGTGGACCTGGACCTGGAGATTTGGGAAAGACGAAGGAGCATTTGCTTGGATATTATTATGTTCAGGAGATTTCTTCGATGTTGCCGATGATGGCTTTGCGGCCTGAGGATGGGGATCATGTTTTGGATTTGTGTGCTTCGCCTGGAAGTAAGACTACGCAGGCTGCGGCGATGATGGAGAATGGTGGGTTTATTTTGGCGAATGAGATTTCGATGGGGCGAATTGGGATTTTGAATACTAACTTGGAACGGTGTGGGGTTATGAATGCGATTGTTACGAGGAAGGAAGGGGTTGCGCTTTGTGAGAGATTGTTGAAGAAGTCGAAGTTGAGGTTTGATAAAATTTTGGTTGATGCCCCTTGTTCTGGGGAGGGGACTTTGAGGAAGTCGCCGAAGACTTTTTTGATGTGGAATCCGAATATGATTAAGAAGATTGCGGGGACGCAGAGGAAGTTGGCTGGGGCTGCTTTGAGGTTGTTGAAAGTTGGTGGGGTTATGATTTATTCTACTTGTACTTTGGCACCCGAGGAAAATGAGATGATTGTTGATTATTTGGTTAGGAATTTTGATGTGGAGGTTGAGAGTATTTCTTTGCCACTTAAATTTAGGAGTGGGGTTTGTGAGTGGGAGGGTGTTGAGATGAATAAGAATGTTAAGAAGTGTTTGAGGTTGTATCCTCAGGATAATGATACGGATGGATTTTTTGTGGCTAGGATTCGGAAATTACGTGATGAGGTGAGGGAATGAGGAAATTTTTAGCCACAGATTGCACAGATTCACACAGATTTTTGATTGGGAGATTTTTAGGATGAGGGTTGGGTTTAATTCTGGTGTCTTGAGGAAATGCGGAGTTAGTTTACTTGATACTATTAAGTTTGTTAAAAAAATAAATACGAATTCTTTTGAGCTTTGTTTTCCTGATCCGAATTCATTATTGAATTTTGAAGCTACTAAAGAAGTTATTGATATACTGAATTCTTTTAATCACTTATCTATTCACGCACCTTTTCGTAATGTTGTTTATCGTAATGATGAGTCTACTCGGAAGATTATTTTAAAACTGAAAGAATTGAATAATATATTGAATGTTGAGGGGATTGTTTTTCATCCTAGTGATGTTAAAGATTTTGCCTATCTTGACAGAATTAATCTGCCAATATTAGTTGAGAACATGGACTTTAGAAAAAATAGTTTTAAGACTGAAGGGGAAATCACGGAACTCAAGGAAAAATATGGATTTGGTTTTGTTTTAGATGTCGAACATGCTTTTGAAAATGATCCTTCCATGGAATTATGCAAGAAATTTATTAAAGTGATGGGAGATAGATTAAAGGAGGTTCATTTGAGTGGTTCAAAAAAGTCATTGGGAATAAATGATAATAATCATTGTTTTTTAGTGGAGTCTGAATTTGGATATGATATACTTAAAGCTATGAAAGAAATTGCTGATGTTCCCATCATTTTAGAGGCATCTGCAGAGGAAAATCAAGAGGGAATTTTAGAAGATGAATTAAAATATATACGAGATATCATCGGAGAGAATCATGAAAATTGATGTTTTGAGTCGAGCGAAGAAGAAGAAGTTTGTTGAGGGGTTGTCTGATTTGGGAATAAAGAAGATTCCGCAGATGTTGGTTCGGAGTGGGAAGGAGAAAATTCGGGCGTTTTCTGGGGATTTAGATAGAGAGGCGATTATGGATATTTGGCATTTGTTGCCGATTGAGGGGATTGGGTTGTATGTCGGGAAGGATATGGTGAATCGGAATGGGGTTCGGGAGGTGAGGTTGAGTTTAGATGGGATGCATGTGTGGAAAGACCAACTTGAAGTTGATCTTTCTGGGGTGTCGATGGTCGGTGGTCGGTGTGTCGGGGCCCGGGGACGTGTTGTTTGCTTGAGTGAAGAGCAGGAAGTTGATTGGTTCTTGGGAAGGGATATTGAGTTGGATAAGAAGCAGAAGATGGATGCTGGTTTTGTTTCGGTGAAGGCTGGTGAGGATTTTGTTGGGATTGGAAAGGTTGGGGCTGATGGGAATATTTTGTTTGGATTTTTGCCTAAGGAGAGACGGCGGAAGGAGAGGATGTCATAGCTTCGCATGGAAAAGCTCACTTCGTGGGAAAGCTCACTTCGTGGAAAAGCTCAATGCCTTACATTGGAAAAGCTCACGCTTCGCGCGGGGATTTGGCGGATAAGTCGTATTTAAATGATTATAGAAATACATAAATAGAATATTCTGCTGGTATTTTTATGGAGAAGTCTGAAATTGATGCGTATGTGCAGGCTAGGGAGACCGGGGCTCATTTGGTCTTGCCAAATGGAAAGGCTCACGCTTTGCGTGGGAAAGTTCAATTTGCTTTGCAAATTGGAAAGGCTCAGCTTTGCTGGGGGCTTGGAGGATTGTGCTATGGATAAATCTGAAGTTGATTCTTACATTAGAGCAGGGAAAATTGCTCGAGAGGTTAAGGTTTTTGCGCGGAGTTTGATTGAGCCTGGCATGAAGTTGATTGATATCGCCGAGGGGATTGATGCGAAAATTTTGGAGTTGGGTGGTAAGTTTGCGTTTCCTGTGAATTTGAGTTTAAATGAGATTGCGGCACATTTTACTCCGGTGGTTGGTGATGAGGATGTTGCTGAGGGAATTTTGAAGATTGATATTGGTGTTGCGATTGATGGGTTTATTGCGGATTGTGCCTTTTCAGTTGATTTGACAAAAAATAATGAATTTTCAGAAATGATTGGATTGAATGAAAAGATTCTTTCTAAAGTTAGTGATGTGATTTTTTCAAGAGAGGGGGATGATGATATTAGTGTTGTAGATGATGAAGATGGATTGCGAGTTTGTGATGTTGGGAAGACTGTTCAAGATGTAATGGAAGAGAGTGGTGGTAATTTTTCTGTGATTAGGAGTTTAAGTGGGCATGCTTTGGGGAAGAATGCGATTCATGCTGGTTTGACGATTTCAAATTATAGGAATGATAATAGAACGAAGCTTGATGATATGGCATTTGCTATTGAGCCGTTTGTGACGAGTGGTGTTGGGGATATTTTTGAAGGAAAAGGGGGCGGGATTTATATTTTAAAGGGAGATGGGAGAGTGAGAGATCGGGATGCAAGGAGAGTTTTGGAGTTTGTGAGGGAGGAGTATGGGGCGAGGCCGTTTTGTCTTCGTTGGTTAGCTAAATTCGGTGGGTCGGATGTCGGTGGTCGGATGTCGGTAAATAAGATTAGGTTTGTTTTGAGGACATTGGTTAAACAGGGGATTTTGTATGAGTATCCTATGTTGATTGAAAAGAGTCGAAAGCCGGTTAGTCAGTTTGAGAATACGTTTTTGATTGCGGATGGGAAGGTTGTTTGTACGACTGGATAGGGATAGACAAGTTTTGAGAAAGATAGTTTTTTATAGGTTGTTAATAATATTATTTTATGACAACGAATATATTGAAAGCATTGCTGAATATTAAAAAATATGGTGATAATGATTTATCTAAAATTATTACCTCAAAAAGCAGCGGACAACCTTCAGTTAATCTTGTTGGTGAGCCCTTAGATTATTTTATAAGAGATGCATTATGTGATACATTTAATGTACAGAATATCTTGGAAAAAAAGGATATTTATGATGAAGAGTTTTCTTATTATGGGAGTCAGAATCATCCTCCAGATATAGTTGTAAAAAACTCTGATGCCGTTGAAATTAAAAAAGTTGGTCCCAATGCAAAAGAAATACAACTTAATAGTTCTTATCCAAAATCTAAACTTAAGTGCGATTGTCATCTTATAACTCAAGAGTGTGTTGAATGTGAACCTGGGTGGACCGAGAAAGATATTGTATATGCAGTTGGTCATGTATCAAAAAATAAAGTTAATACTTTAACATTGGTATATGGTGATTGTTATGCTGCAAATACTGACATTTATAGAAACCTACGAGAGAAGCTAATAGAGGAAATTAAAAGTATTCAAATGCCTTTTTCTAAGACGAATGAGCTCGGAAGGTTAAATGAGATAGATCCATTAAAAATAACAAAGTTAAGGATACGAGGGATGTTTATAATTAAATCTCCGCTGCATCATTTTAAACAACATATTAAGTCTAATAAAACCAAAAATTTATCAGTATTTTGTATTATGAAAAAAGAAAGGTTTGTTTCGTTTCCAGATAATGATAAAGAGAAGGTCTCTAAAGAAATGGATGTCTCTGATATAAAAATAAAAAATCCTGATAACCCAGAAAACGAATTAGATGCGAAACTAATAACCTTCAGTTTTTAGGTCTTCTATTATTTTTCTTGCAACTATTTCTGCCATTTTGACTGGGACTGCATTGCCAATCATTTTGTATCCATCTCCGACATCGTTATAATAAAACTTAAAATCATCTGGGAATGTTTGGATTCTTGCACATTCTCTTACTGATAATCTTCTGTAAAGTTGTTCTTTGCCTGGTATAAAAATACGCTTGTTGTGGTGAATAAATTTCATGGTTGGGGCCTGTGGATGTATTGGTGCATGTCTAGCTCCTGCTTGGATAGTGAATGAGGGTTCATCCCATGAACGAACTCTATTCCTAGACATATACATACTAGAAAAATCTCCAATAAAATATTCATGGTTTGAAAACTCTAGCTCTTCACCATTAGTTTTGTTAAATTT
>DAOWCW010000054.1 GCA_030639395.1 archaeon | reverse complement strand
GTTTTTCCACGAAGTGAATTTTTCCAGTTATAAAATAGCTGAGCTCTCCATAAAAGCAAAGCTTTTGTTAGTCCCCTCTCCCCCCAAAAATCTCTCGAACCCCTACACTACCACCATCACTCAAAGAATCAACAGCATCCGAATCGAACTTATCAAACCCATCACCCGGAGGCGAAGCCATCCGATGCGCCTTCTTGTGAATATCATAAATCGAATAAAGTGCCTTAGCAGACCCAATAATCGCACCCGCCCTCATCGTCTTCTCCACAAAATTATCCTTCTTAATATCCCCAACCTCAGGCATCACCCTCTCCTTATTTTTATCCTTCTTCTTCGATTTCCCAAACAAACCAAACAAAGCAGTAAACGGATTAATATCCTCTGAACCTGACTCCTGATTCCTGATTCCTGATTCCTTGTCCGCGACAGCCCTCTCCTCCTTGCTCTTCAAAAAATAATCCAAATCCTCCTTCATCGTCGCCAAAGCCTCCCCAGCAACATCACCAGAAAATTCCATACTCTTCTCCAAATCGTTCTTCTCCAATTTTTTTTCAGCCGCTCCCAATTCCTCATCGTTCAAAGCATAAGAGTCAAACTCCATATCAACAACACCACCCATCCCAAAACCATAATCCCCTTTCTGCGTTACTCTCTGCGAAACATGCCCCCGATATTTCAAAGTAACAATAACCACATCATAATACTTCCGTCTAGAATTATACCCCTTAAATCTATCATCGTCCGCCGAAACCTCCTTCTTGTGAAACAACTGCAATTCAAACATCGTCGTAGAAAACGCATTAACAAGAGCAGCATCCTTCTCAAAACCCTGTTGCTTCAACTTCTCCGCCGCAACCAAATAAGGCTTCATCCACGCCGAATACAACTTCACCGTCTCGACCTGACTCTTCAAATAATTCTTCTCTATACTAAACCGCTTCCTAAGTTCCGCCTCCGAATACTTAACCCACTTCAAAAACTCACCAACCCTCGGCTTCAAAATCCTCATAACAGAATCATTAATCAAGCCAGCCCCTCCAGCCTTCTTATCCTCACTATTCATCTTCTTAATATCCTCAACAGAATTCGCCATCATAAACGCCTCACGCAAAGTCGAAAACCCCATCTCAGCCGAAGCCATCTGATGAATCGCCCCACGCCCCTTCTTCATATCAACATTATCCAACCAAACCTGCTTCAACGCCAAAATCCCCTGCTCCCTCTCCTGTTTGTCCTCAGAATTATAATCATCATAATGTGCCAACCTCAACTCAAACTCCTTCAAATCATAAATCAAATTCAAAACCGACTTCACAATCTGATTCATCCCACCAAGAATCTTCATCCCCTCCTCCTGCATCTTCGTCGCCTTCATACTCATCTCACTAAACTGCCCCGACCCAGGACTCGCCATAAAATTATCAATAATCTTCTTCGGAGCACTCCTTCCAATCTGTTCCATAAAATCCAAAATCCAATAATAAATCGGCTCCAACTGATTCTGCTGTGAATCAAAACTCAACTTATGCGACGAAACCTTCCCCTCAGGACTCATCCCCATCCCAGCCAAGCCATTACCATAAACCGCATTCATCACCTCTCCAATCGCCCACCTCAAATCATTCGCCATGTCACCTACATAACAAGAGAATCAAGAATATATAAATCTTAGGACCGACAAAATCATGTTTGAAATGTTCCCCAAATATTTTAATACCCACTCAACCTAACAACATCATGATATTCAATAAAAATAAAAATAAAAATAAAATGATCGATATCCGAGAACTCCAAAAACGAGGCGTAGTCCGACTTCCAAAAAAAGAAATAGAAATGCCAACAAACAACGACGGCTTCATAGAATTAGGCTCATCAGCAAGCGACAACCAGCAAGCGACAATCGAGACAAAACCTCAATCTAACTCCGACTTCTTCGGCTTCATGGACACCACAACATCCGAAACACCGAAACACCGAAACGCCGAAACGCCGAACGAGCACGCTCGTTTAACAGACCTCGACAACAAAATCTACAAACTAGAACAACGAATCGAGCTCCTAGAAAAAAAACTAGAAGTAAACCAGCCCAATAACAACGTAGGAGCAATGGGATGGTAACTAAAGACCGAACCTCCGAACCTCCGAACCTCCGAACCTCAGAATTACCTTCACGGAAGGTAATTCTGGCCTATACCCTAGAAAACGCAATCAAATACAAAGGCAAAGCATCCCAAGGTGCAGTCCTAGCCGGTCTCTTCGCAGAAGGCTTAGAAAAATCCGAAATCAAAAACATCATACCAAAAATTCAAGAAACCCTAAAAAAAGTCAACTCAATGTCCCCAGAAAAACAACAAAAAGAACTCGAAAAATTAAATTCTAAAACTTCTAAAAGAAAAATAAGAAAAGGATTAAAGGAATTACCAAACGCAGAAATCAAAAAAGTAATAATGAGACTAGCCCCCTTCCCCTCAGGACCTCTCCATATCGGAAACGCTCGAACATTTATCTTAAACGACGAATATGTCAAAATGTACGACGGCAAACTTCTCCTAATTTTCGATGACACAATAGGCTCTGCACAAAAACGAATAGAATCAAAATCCTACAAGCTAATTCAAGAAGGTCTCGACTGGCTCGGAATAACTTACGAGGGCTCACCAGAGTCATGTCCGAAGAGGACCAAAAAAATAATTTACAAATCAGATCGAACAGAAAAATATTATAAATATGCCGAAGAACTCCTAAAAAAAGGGTATCTCTATGTTTGCCACTGCAATCAAGAAAAAATGCAAGATCTAAAAATAAAAGGAATCGAATGCTCTTGCCGAGAACTACCACCAGAATCACAATTAAAAAGATGGAAGGAAATGTTCTCTGCAAAAATGGGATCAATGACAGTTAGGCTCAAAACCTCAATGCAAGACCCAGACCCAGCATTCCGAGATCGAGTTATGTTCAAAATCTCAGACCTCCCTCATCCCAAAACCAAAACCAAATTCAGAGTTTATCCATCAATGGACTTCACATGGGGCATCGACGACCATGTCTTCGAATCAACTCACATTCTCAGAGGAACAGACCACCACTTATCAACAAGAGTTCAAAATTTCATACGGGAAATATTCAAATGGTCAAATCCAGAATCGATATATAACGGACCATGCGAAATCCAAGGCGTAAAAATATCAAAATCAAAAAGCACACAAAAAATACAATCAGGTGAATATATAGGATGGAACGACCCTAGAACATGGTCACTCCAATCTCTACATGACAGAGGAATAAAACCCGAAGCAATCCGCCAATTCATCCTAAGCCTTGGCATAAAAAAAACAAACATTACAACTCCAGTAAAAAGCCTTTATACCCTAAACAAAAAACTCCTAGAAAACGTCCCAAGATATTTCTTTGTAGAAAACCCAATAAAAATAACAATCAAAGGATGCCCTCACCTAACAGCAAAAATCCCACGACATCCAAATAACACACTCGGACACAAAGCCACAAAAACAACCCAAGACTTCCTCGTCTCAGAAAACGACTTCGACCTCTTCGACAACCAAGACTACCGACTTATGCACCTCTTAACTTTCAAGTCAAGCAAAACAGGATTAAAACCTTATGACTTCTCATTCATTTCAGAAGAACCAAAAGAAAAAATAAAATTTCTCCACTGGCTCCCAGCCTCACCAGATAATATTCACGTAGAAATCATGATGCCAGATGGAACAATAAAAAAAGGATTAGGAGAATACGAATTAGAAAAACTAAAAATCGACGACATCATCCAATTCGAAAGATTCGGATTTTGCAGACTTCATAAAAAAGAAAAAGAAAAATTAGAATTCTGGTTTGCACATAATTAAACTGATTTCATGTTGCCAAAGTTCGCAAAATAAAATTTTAAGTGCAGGTGTCCTCTGGACGGCACTGTTAATAAATTTTATTTTGCATTAAATACGATAAATAAAAATTGATTTTCCATAGAAAATTGGTTTTTGTTTATCGCTTAAATAAGAGGGTACACAGCTGAGGGAGATATCTCCCTGAGCTAACAACAATACAACTTCTCCACATTCCCACTCATCTCCCCAAACGGATTCCCATTCTTCCTAATATTCCTAATCATATCCTCATTCCCCTTCAATCCTTTTCCCAACAAAACCATAGCCTCTCGCCCCTTCAAAACAGCCTCGCAAACCTTAACATTTAACGGGCAACTCTCCTCACAAGCCTTACATAAATTACACTCAAACAAAATACTATCCATAATCTTTCCACTCAACAAATCACCCTTCCCCCTAGGAGAATACTGCTCCTCTCTTAAAACCCGAAAAACTCCACACCGTCCCTTACACATTCCACACTGTACACAACTTTCAAAAATATCCGCAGCCTCCTCCATAAGATTCCCAGCCTCAATCTTAGCACTATTGCCAACTTTCTTAACCATAATCAAAATAAAATAAAACACTACTTAAAATTTTATATAATCGAGAATCTAAGATATTCCTTCCGCTTCACACTTCAAAACCAACTCCTCCGCATCTCCCAAACAATCCAAACATTTCGTAATAAAAAAACTCATATCCCTCACCTCATCAGCCTCTACTTCATCTAACATTCGATTCACATAATCAGGAATCACACTATCCGTTAAATTTTTAAGAGTTCCTAAGCTTTCTATCTCAACAACATTCTCATTAATAGGCACATATCTCTCATTATTTAACTCCAAATATAACCTATTCAAAGCCTCAACATCCTTCAGCCCTTCATGTTTCATAACAAACAAACTAAACCATCCTTCTTAAAATTTTATATTCTAAAGTTCACTCCCAAAACACAAATCCAAATCCCCTCTCTTCAAAAC
>DAOWCW010000052.1 GCA_030639395.1 archaeon | reverse complement strand
ATTTTTCTTTCAGAAAAACGCGCATTATTTCTTATGGACACTTGGTTTTATTTGTACCCTCGCTTATTTTGTTGGTTTGGCTGGGGCATGCCATTGTTGGTTGGAGGTCTGTATTGGGTTGGGTGGTCGGTGGTTGGGGTTGGGTGCATGTATTAGGTGTTGGGGGGTCGGTAGTGGGGAGTCGGTGGTGGGGAGTCGGTAGGGGGTAGTCGGTAGTGGGTAGTCGGTTTTATTCCATAAAAAATCATGGCATTTTTCTTTCAGAAAAACGCGCATTATTTCTTATGGACACTTGGTTTTATTTGGTTTGGTATTGGATGCTTGTATTAGGTGTTGGGGGGTGGGGAGTCGGTGGTTGGGTGCATGTATTAGGTGTTGGGGAGTCGGTAGTGGGTGGTCGGGGGGAGGGGGGAGATTTAGCCACGGGATTTCACGGGATTACACGGGATTTGGAGGGGGGAGATTGGGGAGGGGAGATTTAGATATGAGATTGCACGGGATTTTTGTTTTGGTTAGGTTGATTTTTTGTGGGTTTTTTATCAATATAATGGTGTTATATTATATATTTGATGTATTTTTAATTAGAAAAAGGTTTATAAAGTATTATTTAGTACTTATTTTATGCCTAAAAAGGACTTAAAAAGATTTAAAGTTAAAACTGTCGTTGTAAAGGGAACTATTACATCGAATCAAAAAGATGTGATTGGTAATTTGATTGGGGTTTTGGGGAGTAATGAGCAGGATGTTGTGGGAAAAATTTTGACGCTGTGGTTGTATAATGAGGGTTTTTTGAAAAATGCAAAAGGAGGAGTTAAATAATAAATTGATATGAGCGGGAAAATTGGGAGATTTGGCGAAGGTGTAGCACAAAAGAGATGCGTGGATGGATTTAAGAAATATGTACAAATATTTGTGATGTTGTTTTTGTTGACTGGTTTTAGTGTTGATTTTATTGGAGGGCAGGAGGCTTTGTCTTTTGAGGATGAGGGAGAATTGGAGGTGATTAAGGAAAATGATGTCCCTGTTGTTGTCGAGGAAGAAAAAACTGTTGAGGAAAATGTTTTGGAGGTTGAGGAGAATGAAGATGTTGTTTTGGAGTTGGAGGTTGAGGAAAATGAGAGTGTTGTTTTGGGGTTGGAGGTTGAGGAAAATGAGAGTGAGGAAATTAATGGAGGGTTGAATGAAAGTGAGGAGGTGCTTAATGTTTCGGAGGAATTGGGGGATATTGGTGTTGATGTTAATTTGAGTGAGGGTAGTGATGTTAATTTGAGTGAGGGGGTTGAGGATGAAGGTGTTGAGGATGTTTTAGAAGGGTTTGATTATATTGATATTGACGAATTGGTTTTTCCAGAAGATGATAATCAAATTTTGGATGATGAAATTAAAGAAAAAGTTTTGAAAGAATTGGTTAGTGATGGTTTGATTGAATTGGAGTTTGAGATTTTGGAGGGTGATGATATTGAGATTAAAAAGAAGGACGTTGGTTGGGGGGAGTTTAGGAAAGATGTTTTGATTTCGAGTGATGAGCATTTTGATGATGAGGTTCGGGTTTTTTCGAATTTGCCAAGTGCGGCTAAGGAAGAAGATATTGTGGTTACTTGGGAAAGCGAGGGTATGATTGTTGAAGATGTGGAGTATTTTGATTTGGATAAGGATGGTTTGATTGATCGAATTTCTTGGGTTGTTCCGCATTTATCTTCGCAGTATTATAGTATTGAGATTGTTGTTGTGGGAAATGAAAATGATGATGGGTTGGTTGTTAGAGTGAATGCTCCTGAAAATGGAAGTGTTGTTTCGAATCCTATTGAATTTGGTTTAGATATTGATTATTTTAATTCTTCTTTGGTGGATTGTTTACTTAGAGTTGATGGTAGTGCCTATGGACCTCTTTTTGGAGTTGGTAATTTGTCGCATTCTATTAATTTGGATAGTGGACAAAGAGATTGGGAAATTTATTGTTACGATATGAATAATAAAAATGTTAACAAATCTGTTTTTGGATCTTTTGATGTTTTGAATTTTTCTATTAATGATTTGGATAATTTTTATTTCAATGATAAAGATATTTCTGGGAATGTTAATTATAATGATAGTTTTGAATTAAAACTTATAGGAGGAAATAGTGAACAAATAATTTCTCATGATTTTGGGGGAAATTTCACGATTAAAAAATCTAATCTTTCTAAGACTGGGAGCTATGAACTGATTGCTACAGTGAATTATTCTGGGCGAAATATTTCCATTTCTGAAAGTTTTTCTGTGGGTAATGTTGATGTGGACTTTGTTTCTAGTGCTAATGAGGACGAAGATGTGGATTTTAATATAACTATTCATAATGCCATTGGAGTATTTTATGATTTATATGTTGGGGGTATTTTGATAGATGATGCAAGGTCTGGCAATCGGATTATTTCAGGGAGTTTCAGTAGTGGAAATCACCTTGTCCAATTAAGAAATATAAAAATTGGAATAGATTCTTATCCTAATATGAGTTTTGGTAATATTGATGTTTTAGATTCTGGGGTTGATGATAGTTCGCCTGATTTGGATTTGGTTTTTCCCAAGGAGGATGATATTATCTATAGCTCTGTAATTGAATTCCAATATGATATCGAAGATGATATTAATGTGGCAAATTGTACGTTTTTACTTCACAACGCAAAAAAACTTGCTCATGGGAGTTATGAGGAAGGGGATTTGGTTTTTCCTTTAGATAATAATGGTAGGGATTATGCCTTTAACGATTCTTTAGGTAAAAAAAATAATGTGGTTTTAAAATTAGAGAAAGTTGATGAGGGGAACTATACATGGAGTGTTGAGTGTTATGATTCTGCTGGACGTTCTGATTATTGGTTTAATTATTTTAGTGTTGATTTGAATAATAGTAAAAGTGTTTTGACGGAAGAGGTGAGTTATAATCGGCAGGATGAAGTCGAGAATTTGATTGATAAATTGACTTTGTTTTTAGAGAGGGAGAAAGATTTTGAACTGGAGGAGAGGGAGGTTTTGGAGATTTTGGGTTTGAATATGTTTCTATACAAAAAACAACTTGCGCAGAAAGATAATGATTTAAAATTTCCTTCGCCGATTCCTAGCATAGAAGAAAGAGAAAAAAGAGCTGCGGAGATTTATGATGAGATTGATGAGATAAAGAGCAAGATTGTTTTGGATGTTAAAATTATAGAGGGGGTTTATGAGTTTTCTAAGGGTAGTATTGATTTGGATTTAGGGGAAGTTATAGGGGACTATTTGGAAACGAGCGGGGTTGATATTGGAAAGAGTGCGTTTAAGTCTTTGGTTAATTATAACAAGGATTTACAGAGGGAGCTAGGTGTTTCGGTGAAGGCCTGGAGATTGGAGTTGGAATATTTGGATGGGATTAGGGAGGTTGTTTTGGTTAGTAAGAATTTGGATTTGCCAGGAGTTAGGAGTCGGGAGTTAGGAGTCGGAGAATTGGTGGTTTTAGAGATTCTTACTGGGGATCGAGAGGTTGTTTTCGTAAGTGATGTTGAGGATGTGGGGAATAATATTTATAGTATGAGTGTTTCTAATTTAGAAGAAGGAAATCTTGTTTATTATTTTGAGGAAAGTTTCGCTTTGAGGGAGATTGAAAAAATGGAGAGTGTTTTATTTGGTGAGGGAAGTGCTGGAGGTGGGCTTGGTATTATTAGTGGTATGTTTGTTGGGGTTGGAGATAGTTTGTCTATGGGTTCGTTTTTTTGGTTGCCATTGTTTTTGTTTATTGGATATATTGGGTTTTTGGGGGTTGGTCGAATTAGATTGGAGGGTTGGAAGAAAGAGCCTGGAGTTGAGGAGATTGTGAGATTGATTAATGAGACAAGTAGGTTGATTCGGGAGGGAAAGATTGAGGTAGCACGAAGTAATTATGGAAAGATGGGTGAAATTTATAAGGCTTTGCCGGTGAAGTGTCGGGATTTTTTTTATAAGGAAATTAAAAGAATTCGTTTGGCGATTGATAAGAAAGATGTGTTGAATTTGATTCGGGAATATGAGGTGGCGAAAGATGAGTTTAGAAAGGAAGATGCGATAATGTTGCATGGGAAAATTAATATGATTTATCGGAAATTGCCTCGAAAGTTTCAAGAGAGGATTTATCGGCGTTTGGTTAAGAAAGAGGTTTGATAAAACTCCTTTGGGTTTTATGGGGTGTTGGTTTTTTGCGACTTTATTGTAGGGCGTGGGATGATTTGGTTACGTTCTTCCACAAAAAATCATGGTGATTTTCTTCGAAAAACACGCATGTTTTCTTGTGGATGTTTGATTTTTTAATTAAGGGTTATTTTAAGAAAATGAGGTAAGTTTAAGATGATAAATTACCTAAATACTTATAAGGTTAATTTATTTGACGTGGCTCATGACATTAGAACATAATGCCTTTACGGCGCTTATTGAAATTCAGGTTTTATATCATGAAATGCTAAAGGAGTTAGATGAAATTGCTAAGCAATCTACAGAACAAGGAGAATATTCTGCATTGGTTGATAAAATATCGGGTTATCTACAAGATTCAGAATCAGGTTTGATTGCTGTTGCTGAAGAATTTAGAGAAAAAGGAGAACATTCTGCATTGGTTAATAAAATATTGGATTATCTGGTTTTGTCCGATGGTTAATTGAAAAACTAGATGTTTAATGGTATTAGATTTTCATAATGATTCTATTGGGGATTTGATTTTTTTAAGTTCTTCATTTGAGACGTGTGTGTAAATTTGGGTTGTTGAAAGGTTGGCGTGACCGAGGAGTTCTTGGATTTTTCTTATATCTACATTGTTTTCTAATAGATGGGTGGCGAATGAATGTCTTAGTGTGTGGGTGTGGACGTTTTTTAGATTGGCTCTTTTTGCGGCGGAGGATACTATTTTTTGAATGTTTCTTGTTGAT
>DAOWCW010000012.1 GCA_030639395.1 archaeon | reverse complement strand
TCCTTTCCTCAATCCTTCAATTAAAAACTGCGTCGCAAAAATAGATTTTCCATTCCCACTTCCGCCAACAACCAAATTCGTAGAATTCTTCTCAAGTCCCCCTTCAATAATTCTATCCAGATTTACAATTCCCGTAGACACCCTGTTAATAGGATTCTTAGATTTCTTTTTTTTTAAACATTGCGATGCACTAGGAAATCCCTTGGAAGTTCTTATGGTTTTTTTGACACATTTACTTTTAGAAGTCTTTCTAACCACCTTCTTTTTTGCAACCATGATCAATCATCACAAATCATCTATAAAAACATTCCGCCAGCTCTGATTCTATAAATCAAAGGCACAACGAACTGCTCGATACTCACGCCAAGCCACTCATAATCCCACTCAAAATTTTCCCCAAAGCAAAAAATATCCCTAAACTCAAAATCAACATAATTGGCAAAAACCTCAACCCCTCCTTCTCATCTCCCTTGCTAACCAGTCCCAAAACAAGTGCGGCCATCACATCCATAACAATAATAAAACAAAGCGAAAAATAAAAAATAAAAGTTACAGAAAGACTAATTGCTGAAAAAGAAATAGGAATATTCTGAGGCATAGAATCCATGCTAACATCTGCCATAAGCTCCGTCATTGTCTCAACCAAAACTCCAGAAAGCGAAAACAGTCCAGGAGCAAAAACAGAAACCGCTAAGAAAATAAAAATCACATACATTAAAACCTGCGACGCCGCTTTCTTCTCAACAAATTCTCTCTGTCTCATGTTTCGCGAAGTCTCTTCCAGTAAAATCGCCAAATCTCCACCAGCACGAATCCCAGACAGAATAATCAAAAGCGTCTTATTAATCTTCTCCGAACCAATCCTCTTCGACATAGCTTTAAGTGCAGCATCAACAGGTTTCCCCGTAGAAATATCTTTCCCGGCTTGCATAATCTCACTATCAAGCGGACTAAACTCAGGACGACTACTAAGAAGCATTGCACGATCAACAGTCATTCCAGCCCGCAAATTACTAGAAACTAAACTTAAAAAATCAGGAAAAACATCTTCAATCTTTTTTATCCGAGCCGACTTCTTCAAGCTCTCCATAAATTTCAAACTCGAAAAAATTACAACAAACCCAATTCCAACACCAACTCCAGTCGCAATTATAGTGCCATAGACAACATAAGTAATCAACCCAACGGCCACAGCCAAGAAACCAGAAATCATCATCCTTTTTCTTCCCAACAAAACCTCTCTCCTATCTTTTCCTTTCATAACAAACCTCCATCAACAAAGCCTTACAGTCCATACTAGTTAAGTCATTCAAGTCGGGAAGTGCAACTACTCTTCCACATCCCCACATACCATCTTTTACGAGAATCATAATAAACTCGGTCGTTTAGATTTAATCATTCCCAAAAACATAATTTGAAAAAACACAACAAAAACAAAAAGTCCCAAAAACAAACCCATCGTCAAATTTTTCTCCAGTCCAATCATCGAAGCAATCACCGTCATAAAACTAACCGATAACGCAGGAACAATCACCGAAATCAACATATACATCATAATTAGCGGATTCAACTTGTTCCCATAATCCTGAATCTGAATCATCTGTTCCTCATTCAACGTCCTAATATTTTCACGAATTATCGACGACATATCACTTCCAGCATTCAACCCATTACTAATTTGCCAAAGCGTTCTCTTAAAAAAAACTGAATGACTTTTAGCACTAATATCCGCCAAAACCTCAGCCTCAGGGTCACCTGCACCAATCCTCCTAACCGCTTTCTTAAACTCCTTGCTCAACTCCCCATAATCCGACATCGAAATATTCGTTAAAATATCAAATAATGGAATCCCAGAATTCAACTGAATCAAAATATCTTCCAAAGCAAAAATCAAATTCTTCTCAATATCTTTTTCTCGCCTTGATGCAAAAACTTTAGGATAGGCCAACTGACTAAAAGAAATCGACATAGAAAAAATAATACTCAACCCCAAAGCATAAATCCAAAACATCGAAACTCCAGCCACCATCAAAAGCGAACTAAATAAAATCATCAAAATCAAAAATGTATTTACAAAGGATCTCAAAACAATTCCCAAATATTCCTCCCTCGACAACTTAACATCAATCTCCTCAAGATACTCCCGCAAAACAGACTTTCTCTTATGATGAAATCTAGAACTAAAAAACTTTGATCTAGACCTTAGTTTTTCAATATTAGAATCGGCGAGCGGAATTCTAAACACTACCATCTTTCCAAATTCAATATTTTATTTATCATCTCTCATTTTCTCCAAACTTAACTCTTACAAACGCACAACAAGTTCTACTACTTGCTACCTGTCATCTGTTCATTACGGGAGACCTTGTTTGCCGTGGCAAACATCTTCACATTGTTGGCTCGAATCTCCTTTACAAGGGTAACTTTATCAGAATAATAATAATTCATAATCTTCCCAATCTCAGACAAACTCCGAATCTTATTTTTAATCAGCCAAACCAAAATCTTTTTCTTCTCCTCAAGATTCTCATTAATCTCAGTTTGCGTCATTCCAGTATTTCTAGAAATGTCCTCAAAGAATCTAGAACTTTCCCCATGCTTAATAATCCTATCACCCTCAGGAACCCAACGATAAATAATATTGGCATCAGCTCTATTTCCCTTTACATTAAACTCACCAACTTGAAAAACTCTCCTTATTCCACGTCGCCGATCCCTAAACATCACAACATTTAAATTCACCGCATCAAGTAAATTAGCAGGAACACTCAAGGGCGGATTAATCAAACGCGACACAGTCTCAGAAGCAGAATTCGCGTGCATCGTAGCATAAACAGAATGCCCAGTATGCATAGCCTCAAACATAACCATCGCCTCTTCCTGCCGACGCATTTCACCCAAAACAATCCGATCAGGTCTCATCCTCAGAGAATTCACCAACAAATCCAACATACTAACAGCACCCTTCCCCTCAGGATTCGCACTCCGAGTTACAAGCGGCGTCCAATATAAAAAGTCAGGCAACATCAATTCCCGCGTATCCTCAACACTAAGAATCCTGTGATTTGGCGGAACAAAAGGCATGCAAGCATTTAAAATAACAGTTTTTCCAGAGGCAGTCCCACCAGAAAAAATAACATTCATTTCATATTCAACAGCCAACCACAACAAAACCGCAATATCCAAATCCATCGTCTTATTATCAATCAAATCAACAATCGTATATGGGTCACGAGCAAACCGCCGAATTGTAATTGTGTTCCCTTTCGTGCTAATCGGATAAAGTACAGCATTAACCCTGTCCCCCGAAACCAAATGCGCATCCAACAAAGGACTAAGAACCGTAATCTGCCGACCAACTCGCCGTGCAACAATATTAGAATAATTAATAATTTCATCCTCTCGCTTAATACTAAAGCTAGTTTGCAACCACCCATACTTCTTGTGATAAATACGAATCGGCTCCTTAGACGACGGAATCACAATCTCCTCCAAATTCGAATCATTCACCAAAAACTCAATTTCCCCCAATCCTAACATGTCCTGCATCAACTTATTTACCAAAACTTGCTTCGTATCCTTCCCTATCGTAGGAATTTTTCTATCCAACATCTTCTCAGCATCCTTACTAAACTTCTTCCGAATTCCCTCAACGGCATCAGGATCAACAATCTCTCTCATTCCAACAGTAGCCACACTAATCAACTCATTACGAACATCCTCAAGTAAAACACTAGTCGCAGCATCAACCTCCGGAATCTCCAAATCATAAATAATCATAGGGCCTTTCTTCTTAATCCGAACAGAAATATCCATATTACCTTCAGACTTTACAGTATAACTTTCAAGAACTTTCCCAAAATCTTTTACCTGCTTTCCAACAATCTTCTTTGCTTCTTTCCCAACAATCTTCTTTACCTTTTTCCCGACAATCCGCCCCACCTTCTTGCCAGGTAAAGCCAGAATATCAGCTTTCTTCTTAGAAGATACACTATTACGCACAGTCGATGAAGCCAGAACATTAGCTTTCTTTTTAGAAGGCACACTACTATGTGCTCCACTAACCGCATCCTTCACCTTCCTTCCAAATTCAGTCTCTTCTGAAATACCTCTTTTCTTTTTCTTATTTTTTTTCATTCAGTTACCTTTTCTTTCTAGCTTTCCCAACAACTTTCCTTCCCCTTTTCTTTTTGTTCGCCGAAGCCGAAACTTTCCCCTTCTTTTTTGAAGATGAAATTTTATGTGCAACAACTTTCTTTCTAGCACCTTTCTTCTTAATCTTCCCAGCAACAACTTTCTTCTTAATCTTCCCAGCAACAACTTCCCCTTCATTACCCTTAATCTTCCCAGCAACAACTTTTTTCGCACCGCCTTTACCGATCTTTTTTTCTATCTCGCTATTTTCAACCTTCACTACCATCTTCTCAATCAATCTCAAAACCGGCTTCCCAAATCTTGGATAATCAACTTCAGCAAGATTCCCATTTTCAAGAATTTTAGACCATCCAAGTGCTACTTCAGGACTAACCTGAAACACTCGCTCAACATCTTCCAAATTAATCTCCTTTTTCTGCCTCAACATCTCATACAAAACATCAAGATCAGTCCGCGACCTCTTGCTTCCAGTTTCTGCCACATAATCTTCCTTGAACAATTTCTCCTTAGATCGAAATCTCCTAATAATAAAAAAAGCCGCAATTACAATAATAATCAACAAAATAACCTGAGACAAAATAAAAATCCTCTGATTTATAGAACTCGTTTCATAAAAATTTTCAACTGCCTCCCTAACAGAATTTCCAGTCACCGCTCCACTAGGAGCATCCATCTGATAAGACAAATAAGGCCAACTCGCAACAACCAAAAACAATCCAACCAAAATACCCAATAGTATCACACCACTCCTTCTCACCATAAATCTACCTAACTTTCAAATCTTATAAACATATTGTTTCCCTTTCAACAGCTTTATTAACATAATTTCCCACCAAACACAAAGAGGATGACATTCAAATTAGTATAGCACTGATTAAGCAGTTCACGATACCAATAATTAAAAGTCCATCCAAATCAATAATGAAATTAAATTTACGAGGATATAACCAAAATTCACCAACACGGTGTCAAAAATGCCGAGCCCAATCGTCTATGGAGCTCCTAATATTAATGGGTTTTCTAACTATCGTCATAATCGGAATCCTCGGTATCGGATGCTTCTATAGCAACACAATCAACGACAGAATAAGGTCAAATCAAATCAACAACTTCGCAGCTAAAATAATATCAACTTCAGAAACCGTCTTCTACGCAGGCGAACCATCAAAATCAACGATCTCCGCACACCTCCCAGAAAATGTCCAATCCATAGAAATAACAGACAACGTAATCATAATAATCTACAATTTAGCATCAGGGCAAAACAAGGCGGCATTTCCAAGCAACGTCCCAATCGCCGAAGATTTATCCTCACAAATCACAACAACCTCAGGACTAAAAAACATAGTAGTTATCGCAAATCAAACCCATGCAATAATCTCCCAAAACTAAAATGAAACCACGATTCACCGTCCGCCATCCACTATTAACTCATAGTTCACGTCGAGGTCAGGTAGCTATCGAATTCCTAATCGTCGTGAGTGCATTAGCTTTTTTTGTCTCTCTCTTTCTTCTCGCAATCCAAAATAGTCAACAAGACAAAACTTACCAACATCAAAACATCCAACTAAAAGAAATAGCACTAACAGTCCAAAATGAAATAAACCTCGCACTCGAATCAAGCGATGGATATTTGAGACAATTCGAAATCCCAGCAACATCAAGAGGACAAGAATATGACATCATAATCGACTTAGGAATAATATATATTAAAACAACAAACAACAAACATGCCCTAACGCTTCCCATTCCAGAAATCATAGGCAACATCAACAAAACCCAAAACAAAATCGAAAAAATAGATGGACAAATTCACTTAAACCAATGAAGCAAAAAACAATAAAAACAAGCCAGTCGTCCGAAATTCCGAAGTTTCAAAATTGTCGAGGACAGATTTGGAGCTTAGACCTAATGTCAGGACTAGCCCTCTTCCTAGTCGGTATCATGATATTCTTTATCTACTCCCTAAACCAACCTTCCCAAGCAAAAGAAAGCTTCGAATTCCTCTCATACGACGGCAAAATAATCGCAGACAGCCTACTCTCAGAAGGCTACCCAAAAAACTGGAATTCAAATAACGCAATATCTCTAGGAATAACAACATCCAACAAAATCAACCAATCAAAATTAGAAACACTCTATCAAATGATATACGTCCAAAATAACTATACAAAAACAAAAAATCTCCTCAACACCGAATACAATTATTACTTTTTCCTAGACCAAAATATGACAGTCAGCACTGGATCAATAGAAGGGATAGGCAAACCCGGAATAACAAAACAAAACATCGACGCAAAAAACCTAATCAAAACAACCCGATTCACAATCTACCAAAATAAAACAACTCCCTTATATCTATACATATGGCAAGAATAAAAAAATCGTTTTCATTGGGTTTGCCAAGTCAAGTAGCGAAGCTATCCTCCCCACGCCCCAAAAAAACATCATCAAAAGGGCAGTTTTTTACAATTGACGCTCTTATTGCATTAACAATCATAATCATAACAGTCATCGCCATATCACCAGTCCTAAAACAATCCAGACAAGAACCAACAATAACAGCAGATATCCTAGAATCCTTAGGTTCGCTTTCAATCGGAGACTTCGACAACACCTACGCCCAGCAACTAATTACAGAAGGTAAAATAACCGATACGTCAAAATCTATCCTCGAACAAATCGGAGAATTCTACATAACCGATATAACAATTGCCAAAGCCCTAGCAAGCGAAACACTAGCTTCACTCTCCACAAAAGAAAACATCGGGATATGGTTTGGCAACACACTCTTAGCATCCCAAAACTCAACACCCTTCGAAACAGCCGAAAACATTTTTACAGACAGACAAATAATAAGTGGAATAGGAGGAAACGGCAGCGTAACTGGATTTTCAACACGAGCATTCCTTTCAAGTTCATCAAGAACAGAATACAAGTATTTCGGAGGATACGTCGGAGAAGGAAACATAACAACAATACTAAATTACCAAGGAACAATAAAGTCGGCAGACATAGAACTCGTAATCAATAACGATTTCGAAATACTAGTAAACGGCAATTCACTCGGAATATTCTCCGCATCTCCAGATGATTTCACACCCGTAACCTACAACCTAAGCACATCCCACTTTACATCAGGTAGCAACACAATCCAAATCAAAGGACACAGTCTCCACATCACTGGCGGCTTTATAAAAATAACTTACGACAGCGAAGTATCATATGAACAACCAACAAGATATTATCTTCCAGGAATACAGGGTATCATAAACCTCTATGACGGATTCCATATTCCAGGAAACCTAACTGGACTAACAATATCCCTTCGCTTCAACAACACAATCAACACATTTCTAACCCTCGGGAAAACCCAAGTCTTCAATGCTTCTTCTGACGGAACATCCACAATAACAATCCCAAATGCAACTCTAGCCTCCCTCTTAAATTTCTCAGATTTAAATAAGAAAACAATTCCCATAAGATTTGGAATGGATGACATGAACTACATAGAGAACAACTCGAAAGACATTGACGTTTTTTCTGTCACGAGTGTTTCTGGACAAATGCAAGGA
This sequence comes from archaeon, assembly GCA_030639395.1. The sequence continues at coordinate 5,645 of DAOWCW010000012.1, read as the reverse complement.
GGGTCGGCTATAGATTTACTGAAAGAAGGGAACTATGAATTTGTAAAACTAGTACTAAGTGATCTAAGCAACAGAGTGGGATTAGTAGGATATGGCACCACAGCAGCGGACGATGACTACCACCCCTTGTCGATCGACAGTGCCTCCCTAAATGATACCATATCCGAATGGAAGGCTGGAGCTTCTACTTGCACTTGCTGTGGAATTAATAGGGCAGTAGAAGATTTAGTTAATAACTCAAATTCATCCAAACTCAGAGTAATCACAGTAATGAGTGCTGGAGTAGCAAATACAAAATGTGAAGAGCAAAACACAGGAGACCCAGAAGACGATGCAATTAAGGCCGTATGCGATGCTTATGACAATTATGGAATAAAAACATATACAATAGGATTTGGAGATGAACCAGACACAGAAGCCCTAATCAGAATGGCTGCATGTTCCGACGGAATTTTTTACTCAGCAATCGACGACCTCAAAGACATCTACGAAAAAATTGCCGAAGAATTAATCGAAACAGCATACTACGAACAAACAGTCGAAGTCTCAGGTGACTTCTTTTCACAACTCTTTCCTGATTCCTACATTGAATTCGAATACACAAAAGAAACACCATCAGTAGGTCTCCTAGCAACGATAGAGCAACCATTTACAGATTCAGAAAACGCAACATTCTCATTACCTTCAGGCTCAACTCTCTTGGAGGCAACCACAATCTCATACTCTGGACCAAAATGGACAGCCCTCGTCGAAGTCAACAATCAACCAGTCTACAACCTCAGCGAATACCAAGAAAACTTTCTAAAACTAGGAGACCCATATTCAATCAACATCCCAGTATCATCAACGTCTCAAAACAACAACCTAACTCTAAAAACAGGACTAGTCGCAGACAATATGACCGAAGGCTCAATCCACAACAAAGTCATCTATACAATCTCAAAAGACCTCGCATCCTACACCTCAGTCTCAGCAACAGCCGATGGGTGCAACTGGACAGTTCAATTTAATACATACAACTTAACAATTCCAATCCCAGCAAATTACTCAGGATCCCAAACTTGTGAATACTCATCTTCTCCACATTGCGGAATCTATCCAGATTGTGACGGTGCAACCGACTCAACACAAATCGCAACATACAGCCTTTTTAAGCTCCTAGATTTCGACACCGACGGAAAACTAGATGTAGATCTCTCGACCGAAGACATGCAAATCACAACATCAAACCTAGAAGGTGTCCCATTTTTATTTTCCACGGAGGTGCAGATTAGAAAATGGTATTAAAAAATTTAAAATTATCCAAGCCACACAGAAAAACCGCACAACATTCAATCGACCATCGACCATCGACCATCGGTCACTGCAAAAAAGGCATCTTCCTTACGCTCATAACAATTATAATCCTAACTCTCTTCGCAGCAACATACACAACCTACACCCTTTTCGAAGACCGCTCTCCAATAAACAACCGAATCACAACACTCAACAGCTTCGTCGCATCAGTCGAACAAGATATTCCTCGACAAACATACATCTCAGGCTACCGAGCAATATTCCTATTCAACAAACAAATCACAGACACCGGAATCTACATCTCAAATATAGATACATTGTTAAACGAAATCTTTTTCAGTGGAACACTAAACGGAATCCACCAAGATCTAATGGACGACGCAACATTTTCAGAAATTGAAAGTTTCCTGTCAACAAACGCAGAAAAAATCAACGCAAACCTAACTTTACAAAATCCAACAATATCAATATCTCAAGACGACCCATGGAACATAAAAATCACACTAAATACAACTCTAATTATCAAAGACAAAGGCAATCTGGCAAGCTGGAATAAAACTTCCTCAATAGTTTCCCTAATCCCAATCACAAACTTCGACGACCCAATCTACTCTGCAAACACCCAAGGCAAAGTCCTAAACAGAATAAACCAAACCCCATATCAAACCTTCGTCACAGGTGCCGACTACACAAACCTCCAAACCCACTTCCAAAACTCATTATACAAAACATCAACATCAGCTCCAAATTTCATAATGCGACTCCAAGGAAATCTCTCCGCAAGTCCAACCGGAATTGAATCCCTAGTCAATCCACAAAAACTAGCCGACGTAGGAATATCAGCAAAATACAAATCAGTAGTCGACTACATATATTTCTCAACATCCGACCCATCAAAATACACAATCCCAGCAGTCAGCAATTTGATATTAGATGATGAAGATGGACATTTGGCAGTGTATAATGTTTCAGGTGTGGCGGTTCCAGCATAAAATTATTTATTTAAGAGAAATCAAACATAAAAGTTATTTCCTTTACCCTTGACCCTACCAAATCTCTGTCTGACTTTGAGAGAGGGACACAATGAGCAATAGAATTTCTCGAAGGTAATACTTTTTTAAAAGTAGACATAAAATCTCTCTTATTTTTCTCTTTTAATTTAGGCAGGATATCTTTCCAATTCTTGCCAGAAATAATTATTTGAAAAAGATGTCCTAAGGTTGCATATTCTAAATCATCTTTTCTTTTTTTATGAGCATAATAAGGTTCAGACTTTGCTTTTTCAATGTCTTTCAAAATATCCTTATCAATTCTATTTTTCATCCAATCTTTCTCTTTTTTGAAAATCTTTCGCATAAAATATCTTATTGTATTTTCAAGGCAAAAAATACATCGATATGAATCCATCATTTCAGTAGCCTCCTTAAAACAAATCAATGGGTCAAGAGGATTTTTAGTCTTCGTTCCGTTTTTCAAAGAACTATCAGGCTTTTTCAGTGTACTTGTGAACTTTACATTTGCCATCTTATAGAGATTTATTCCTTTGATTTCCTTAGTTTTTATCCAATTATTTCCTACCTTGTTAACATATCCATATCTTTTAGCGCGATTAAGAATTGTACTAACAGTAGTAGAGGCAATACCAACAATCTTTCCAATTTCGGTATTATCATTATTTTTAACCGCCCTCAAAACATCAATAGCCTTTTTATGGACAGATAATAAGGCCTGGAGATTGGATGTTAATTCTTCTGCACTAGAAACCATTGTTAAACTACCTTCCTATATCCTTTTCCGACCTTAACAAGAATTCCCATAGACTCTAATCTTTTCCACAAATTGGAAACAGTATTAGGAGCAACCTTCAATGAACTTACTATAGCAGTCTGACTCTTATCTCCAGTTAAGCCATATATCTTCTTTTCAATAGAAGTTAATTCATCGATTTCCTTTGCAATTTCCCGCTTCACCAGAAACTCCATCATGTCTTTTATTTTTCCAATATCCTCATCACTTGTCATTTTTCTTTTTGCCTCTCGCAATCGCAGTACTGATAGTATTAGTAGTAGCGCCCAATATTCTTGCTATATCACTAGAATCAATTCCTGCGTTACTTAATCTTAAGATAGATTCAGCTTGAGTTTTATCTTCTTTAATAAGATTGGCAGCATTCAATTTAATTAAAATATCCAATTTCTTTTCTAATTCTTTCGTCATTTTTTCTTCCCCGCAAAATTTTTATTTTTAACGACACTGATTAAGTTTCGACTTTTCCCTAAAATACCTGCAATCTCGGCAGGAGCAAGTCCAACTGTAGTCAATAAATTAACTTGCTCACTAAGATTCTTACCTTCAATCGCACTAGCCGCCAACAATTTTATAATCATATCATTTTGATTCTTCAATATTGAAAATTGCTCTTCACTCATCATTTTTCACTCAACCTCATTAATCGCTTGTATAATGGTTTCGTCTCAGAACCAAAATTAATTACTATGCCTAAATTCTCCCAAGACTTAAGAAGCGTTGTCGCGGACGGTTGAGCAACTCCAGCCACCTTAGCAATTTCGCTCACGCCACACTTACCATCACAAGCATTATAGCCCCTAACCCATGCAGCAGCGTCACGTTTATTCGAGGAAACCAACTCCCTAATCTTATTCTCCCCAAAAACCTGACGAGCCAACAAGCTAATAATAACCTCGTTTTGTTTCTCAATTTCTACCATAAATAAAAAAATAAACTCTACTATTTAAACTTTTCTATAAATTAACACCTAAAACTATGGATTTACGGCATAAAATGACATATTATAGGTTTGTGGCTTAATAAAAATCCAAATCCCTCCCCCCCAACTTCCCTAACAACTTCATATAATTACCCAAAAAAATCCGTGTTCATCCATGTAATTCGTGTCAATAATCCCCTCTCCCTTTGTCTGTGCAAGTCCGTGCGGTCCGTGGTTAATCTTTTTTGACCTCAATCCTATCAACCCCACCCATATACCCAACTAAAACCCCAGGCACCCCAACGCTCCCATCGCTCTCAACAAAATTTTCCAACACAGCAATCAAAGCCCGCGGACTCGCAACAACAGTATTATTCAAAGTATGCGCAAAATAATGCTCACTCCCCTTCTGCACCCTAATTCCCAGTCTCCTAGCCTGAGCATCCGTCAAATTCGAACAACTTCCAACCTCAAAATACTCCTTCCTCCTCGGACTCCAAGCTTCAACATCAGCCGACTTCACTTTCAAATCTGCCAAATCCCCAGAGCAAATCTCCAAAGTCCGAACAGGCACACCCAACGACTTAAAAAATTCCACAGTACAACTCAACATCTCATCATACATCTTCATCGAATCCTCAGGACGACAAATCACGACCATCTCCTGCTTCTCAAACTGATGCACTCTATAAATCCCCTTCTCCTCAATCCCATGCTCCCCTTTCTCCTTTCTAAAACAAGATGAATATCCAGTTATCCTATACGGCAAATCCTTGTCCCTTAAAACCTGATCACTAAACATTCCAATCATCGAATGCTCACTCGTCCCAACTAAGTACAAATCCTCATTCTCAATTTTATACATCATTGCGTCCTTCTCCTCAAAACTCATAACCCCATCAACCACATCACTTCGAATCATCACAGGTGGAATACATAATTCAAATCCCTTCTTTACCATAAAATCCTTAGCATAAGTCAAAATAGCCGAATGCAACTGAGCAACTCCTCCCCTCAAAAAATAAAACCCATTCCCAGAAGTCCTTCGTGAACTCTCCAAATCAAGCCCTCCAAGTCCAGTAGCAATATCTGCATGATGCCTAACCTCAAATTCAGGAACAACAGGCTCCCCGAATCTCTCAATCTCAACATTCTCAGAATCATCCTTTCCAAGCGGAACACTCTCATCCATAATATTCGGAATCTTCATCATAATCCCACGAATCTTAATTTCCAACTTCTTCCTCTTCTCTTCAATATCATTAATCTTTCCAGGAATTTTCTTAGCCTCCTTTAATTTCTCATCAGCACTCTCACCCGCCTTTTTCAAAACACCAACTTCCTCACTAATCTTATTCCGCAAAGACCTCAACCTATCTTCATCATATTTCAACTTCCTCCACCTAGAATCCAGCTTCACAACTTCATCAACAATCCCTAAATCTTCTCGATTCTTCCGCCTCATATTCTCTTTAACTATATCCACATTCTCCCGAACCAACTTAATATCTATCATAAAAAAGATACCCACAACCAATTACTTAAACTTTTCCGTAACCACTGACAAATTACCTGTCACCAAATCCAAATTCTGTCCCCACTGCTCATGGACGAAATACAG
>DAOWCW010000035.1 GCA_030639395.1 archaeon | reverse complement strand
TTGAAATCCCATCCAATAAAACCGAACCATGCGAAGTGCTTGTCAAAAAATTTCCTTGATATCCATTTAGACTAGCAAAAAGCATAGAAGAATAAACATCCTTCCAGTCCTCAGAATTAGAAATCACATGAGTCTCAGCCAGGGCCAAAGGACAAATTAAGAATAGTCCTAGTAAAATAAATATAACCTTTTCTTTCATTTAATTTTTACGAGATTCAACTATTAAAGCCTTTATCCTTATGAGATTTAATTGTTATTTGAAGCTATTATATACTTTCTAAATAAGAAGAATAAATTTTAAAAATAAAAATGCGCGAGCGTCGGCCTGCTGGCATGCAATTCTGAAGAATTCCAACTTGAAAGTTGTCCGAGTCCAGCTAGAGAATGAAAGAGATTCGATAAATCGAATCCCTTGTATGCGCGAGCGGGGACTTGAACCCCGGTCCCATCGTTGGCAACGACAGATTCTAACCACTAAACTACCCACGCATGAGAATTTGACGATTTTGTTGTTTAAAAAACTTTTTGGGCTATTTGTTTTGTCTGAAGTTAAAATTTAGATTGAAGTATTTTTGTTTTGATGATATTTCGTGATTCGGAATTGTTATATTGTTGGCGTTGTTGATAATGTTGGAGGTGGCACTGCCTGGCCTTGGTTTTGCGGTGCTACTTGCTTTATGAAGAAGGATGAATTGTGTGAGGAGCCGAAGGAGATGAAGTGTGAGGGTGAGGGGATTGTTTCTGGATGTGAGTCTAAAATAAAACGAGGTAAGAAGAATGGTGAGCGAAAAACAGAAGAGCGTGGTTAGGAAGAAACCTGGGATGGGGGGTAAGGGTAAATTTTATCGTGTTGTTGTTCGTGATAAGAGTGATTTTGTGATGTTTCGGGTTCATGATGTTGGTGAGAGAGGGCATGTTGAAAGGTTGGCGGGAAAGAGGGCGAATGGACGGTGGGCTACGGTTACTTGGTTGATTGATAAGAATGATGCACATGTTTTTAATGGGATATTGGTTGGAGATACTGAGGATGTAAGGGATGTTCTTGGCAAGCTTCGGAGGAAGCCGAAGCATTTGAAGGGTGATATTTTTGAGGCTGGACCTCGTGTGAATGTTCCTGAAAGACTGAAGCCTACTTCTGCTATGCGAAAGGCACAAAGTAAGAATATTAAGAAGGCTCAGATGGCAAGATGGAAGAAATGAGTTTGGAATTGCTTAAAGTAAAAAGATAGGATGGATGTTTATTTTTTGATAGGTTTTTTTATATCCTAAGATAAACTGATTCGTTATAAGATTGGGATAAAGTCTCGTATTAAGAAGATTGTTGAAGGTCGTGTAGTTGGTGTATGAAGTGTGGCTTTATGCATTTTACTTTTGATATTTTTGATGTATATTTTGCTAATCTTTTTGTCAAATATTAATGTTTATGTTAAATAATTTATTTGTGGATATTTATCGACGGAAGATAGTTTAGTTAAGTTTGGCTTGTTGTTGAGTGAAGATGTTGGTACTCTATATTGATTACAAATGAAGTCGAAGAAAATTAGTAGCGAAGAGAAAGTGGTGAATGTTTTGAAGAAGTGTTCTGATGGTTGTACTATTACAGAGCTTGTTGGTTTGTCTGAGTTTTCGCGTTCTACTGTTAGGGTTATTCTTGCGGGGCTTGAGGGTCGTGGAGATATTTCATATAGGAATATTGGGATGGCGAAAGTTTATGTTTTGGGAGAAAAAAATGGGAGGTGAGTTTTGGAAAAGGTTTTTTTTGATTGTTGGAATATTTGTTGTTGTGTTTGCTGGGCAAGTTTTTGCTTCTTCGGTTTCTGTTTGGCAGGGGCAGTATTATACTGGGACTACTTTCAATACTGGGACTTATGTTTTTAATTTTACGGTGTATGATGCTGTGACGGGGGGCGATGTGTGTTTTAGTAATACTTCGAGTTTGACTACTGGGACTTGGGGTCAATGGAGGACGGAGCAGAGTCCGTGGGGTTCTTGTGATAATGCTTCGGCGGAATATTTTTTGAATATAAATATTGCGGGATCTGACCAGACACCGAGGAGGAGATTGACTGTTTCGGATTTTTTGAGGAGGGATGTTTCTGAGGTGAAGACGGGGAATGTTGATGTTAGTGGTAATGTTAGTGCTGATTATTTTGTTGGGGATGGGAGTTTGTTGACTGGGGTTAATGGTAGCGGGGATATAAATTCTGTGCAGGGAGATGGGATTTATTTGTATAATGGGAGTGATAGTGGGATTGTTGTTTTGGTTTTTAATGAGAGTAAGTTGAATGTGACGATTGATGCTCGGGGTTCTGGTGATAATGCTAGTTGGAATGAGTCTTTGGCTGATGGCTTGTATCTTGGGGTTGGTGATGAGTCTGGTTTGGATGTTAATTCTTCGGTGTATTCTAATTCTTCGAGTTGGTGGGCTTCGGTGTCGGGTTGGGTTTCTGGTTGGTTTGTTGATAGTGGAGGGAGTTTGTCGTTTAATGAGAGTAAGTTGAATGTGACGATTGATTTGAGGGCGGGTGGAGATAATTCGAGTTGGAATGAGAGTTATGCTGATGGGTTGTATTATGGGGCTGGGAATCCTTTTGGGTTTTATAATTCTACGGATTTTTCTATTGCGGATTATTATTTGGCTTCGAATCCTTCGAGTTATTGGAATGATAGTTATGCGACTTTTAATGAGAGTTATGCTGATGGGTTGTATGTTGATACTGATGGGGATAATATTAGTGGGAATTTGAATGTGACGGGGATAATTTATGAGAATGGGATTGAGGTTGCGACTTTGACTGATTTGGTTTCTGGTAATGTGACGGTGACGAGTATTGAGAGTATTAAAAATACGGAGGCGACGACTGTTGTTTCTGGGACTGCGATGAGATTTGTGGCTTATAATTCTGGGTTGGATAGGCAGGATGCCTTGAAGGCTAATAATACAGATAGTCTTTATCATGCTGATTGTTTGGTTTTGGGTTCGATAACTTCTGGTGGTAATGGTCAGTGTGTTGTTGCGGGTAAGGTTACAAATATGGATACTTCGTCTTGGGCTTTTGGGGACAATTTGTATTTAAATGAGACGGCTGGGACTTTGGTGAATGAGAGGCCTTCTGCTGCTGATTGTGTTCAGAAAGTTGGTATGATTTTGAGGAGTAGTGCTACGGTGGGTGTTATTTGGGTTAGTGGTGCAGGTAGGTGTAATGATGTTTCAAACGATATTAATATTTCTGGGAATGTTAGTGCTGGTTATTTTTTTGGGAATGGTTCTCAGTTGACTGGTGTTAGTTTGGAGGAGACGGATCCGTTGGCGTATAATGGAACATTGGCGTATTTGTCGGATATTTTAGGTTTTAATTATTATAACTCTTCAGACTTTTCTATTGCGGATTATTATTTGGCTTCGAATCCTTCGAGTTATTGGAATGATAGTTACGCGACTTTTAATGAGAGTTATGCTGATGGGTTGTATTTGCAGAATGGGACTAGTGTTTGGTTTAGTGAGGTTAATTCGACTGGCAATATTACTGCGGAGGAAATTCATTTGGAACAAGATTCTGTTAATCATAGGATTTATGATAATGCTACTTGTATTATAATTCAGGGGGATACGTCTACGATGTATATTTGTTGATGAAGAAGTTTTTGATATTCGGATTTATGTGTTTGATATTCGTTTTGGTTGTGAGTGGAGCGGGAAGTTTGGATTCTTTTGATGGGGACTTTTTTGAGGGGTTTGAGTCGGGAAGTTTGGTGACTAATAATTGGACGACTTCTGGTGCTGGGGCTGCGTGGGTAGTTGGAAATGGCGAAGCGACTCCTCGTACAGGAATATATAATATCTGGATAGAAAATACCGGTGCAGAAAGTTTGATAGAAACAGGGGTTAGCACGGAAAATTATCAGAATATTACCTTTTCATTTTGGGGATTGACGGATGCACTAGATTCGTCAGAATATCTTGCTGCCGATTGGTATAATGGAACATCTTGGATAAATTTGATGCAAGTAGAGGACATAGCCACTTATACTTTTTATTCTTATAGCTTAACAACTGACGCGAATAATAACCCAAATTTTAAAATTAGATTTAGATGTTTGAGTAGTGCTAATAATGAGGATTGTGATGTTGATGATATAAATATTAGTGGAACAAAAACCATAGACGTGACTTTGTATGATTACTATGGTTTGAATGGTTCTTTTGATAGGATTGACGAATTTAATACAAGTAATTTGGAGGAGATTGAGCATATGGAGTTGAATTTTTCGGTTGATTCGACGGAGACGATTGATAGTTGGTATTTGAATTTTACGGCGAATGGGACGAATGGGTGTAGTTTGGGGAATAAGCAGTCTCAGGTTTGTTATGCTTATCCGAATTGGATACAGTTTGTGGAGGGCGTGGAGACTGCGACTTTTGATGGGACGCAAGAGAATTCAGGGGATAGAATACTTGTGACTCAAGCTGGTTCGGGTAGTAGTATAAATTTGAGTTTTAGAATTGATGAACATTATAATCCGAGTGTTTTTAAGTGGTATGATGCGCTTTATAATTTTTCTGATGTTAAGTGGCAGGACGGCGTTTCGCAGAAGATTACGGGGAACAATTTTATTAAGGTGGAACTCAATTCGTCGTTGATTCCTATTGATGCGGATCAGTATAAGTTAGATTTTCGGGTGAATGCGACTGGTAGCCCGATTCAACCTCTTGAAGTTTATTTTTGTAATAGTAGTTATGTCAGTGGGAATCCGCATGATTTTGCGAGTTGTCTTTTTGTTGATGAGCAGATGCCATCGACTTTTAAGGATGATGGGACAAAGTTTAGGACGATATATACTAATTCTACGATGAATGGCTTGGGGAACGTGAGGTATGTTATTTTGTATACGGCTGAGACGAATGCTTCAAAGTATTATTCGCTTAAGACATATAAAGTAAGGGCACCGGCTTATACGACTCATTGGGAGTATTCTAATGATTCGGGAAGTAATTGGGCTAATTTAGGAGATGGGTATGAGACGGAGTTGAATATAAATTGGTTTCATAACTATGCAAATCCGACGGCGTTCATTTATAATTTATGGGTGAATACGACTTCTGGGGCTGAGACTAATCTTGTTGGGAATATTACTTGGGATATTGATCCTCTTTATAATTATCCTCCGGCTCCGCATATTCATCATCCTGAGGGAGGGGAGGTAATTCGATTTCCGTATAATGTTACCTTTGCCCTTTCGGATCCTAATGATGATAATTTGAATGCGAGTTTGTATTTGTATAAGGACGGCTCTTGGAATAAGACTCTTGCGATGGAGATGAATCAGTCTAATACGAGTTATTTATGGGATGATTCGACTGTTGATGGGAGTTATAGTTTGATTTTGGAGGTTTGTGAATTAGGGACTTCTGATTTATATTGTGTTAATAGTTCGCATGTGATGATTGTGGATAATACGGTTCCGGCGGTTTATAATTTGATTCCGACTGCTGGTTCTGAGTTTAATGTTACGGATGTTATTGAGATTGGGGCGAATGTTACGGATGGGATTGCGAATGGTGTTTTGGCGAGGGTGACTTATCCGAATAGTACGATTGTTGAGGTAGTTTTAACTGTGGCCGTTGGAGACAAATATAATAATTCGTTTACGATTCCGGATTTGACTGGGCGGTATAATGTGACTTTTGTTGCGAATGATAGTGCTGGGAATTCGAATAATAGCGAGACGACTTATTTTATTGCGGACGGGGAGGATAGTTGTAATTATTCTGGTTCTGGGAATTGGGAGGTTGATTGTTGGGATAATTGCGTGATTAGTTCTAATGTTGATTTGTTGGGGAATAATATTTCTATTGTTGGGAGTGGGAGTTTTTCTACTACGGCTAATATTACTAATTTTTTAGATTTGTATATCGAGGGGACGAATTCTGTTAATCGATGTGAAGTGTTTTGTTCTGGTGGGGGGTGTTTTAGATGAGGAGGTTAAATATTTTTTTGTTTGCTTTGATGTTGTTGCCTTTGGTTTTTGGGGCGAGTACGTTTATGGATAATCCAGATGATTTTTTTATTATGTCGGATGTCGTTCCGACTCCGGTTGTGACGCCAGTAGGTGGTGGGGGTGGTGGATATTTTGTTTCTGAATGTACGAATGATTCGGATTGTGAGTTGGGGGAGTTTTGTTTTGAGGGAAAGTGTTATGTTTATGAATGTGATAGTGACGCTGATTGTAATGATACGAAGACTTGTTGGATGAATCGGTGTGTTAAGCTTTTTGATATGAAGATAATTGAGGTGTCTTCTCCGATTTATCCGGGAGAGTTTTTTAATTTTACTTATTACTTGAAAGGTGTTGCTGCTATTCATGGAGACGTTATTGTTAAGTTTTGGCTGGTTCAAGATGAGGAGATTGTGACTGAGGGATTTGACACGATTTATATGGCGGATTTTGATGAGACGACGGAGTTTGCTGAGTTGTTTTTGCCTAGGGATATTTTGCCTGGGACTTATAATTTTTATGCGGAGGTTGAGTATGATTCATATTATGCTCGGGCTGGTAGGATTATTGAAGTTCAAGAGGCTATTGAAGAAGTTCCTGAAACTAGGTCTTTAACTGGGCAGGTTATTGGCGATCTTGGTGAAGCTATAACAGATAATATTTATTTTGTTTTAGCAGTTATAGGTATACTCATTCTTTTTGTTATAATTTATTGGGAAAGAAGAGAGATTAGAGATATGCTTGCTTCTGAGGGCAGGTGGGTTAATAGGCATAAAATCTCTATTGGTGTTTTTTTATTTTTTATAGTTTTAATTGGAGTTTTGTTTTATTCTAATAAGGCGGGGCTGATTAAATTATCTGAATTCCATATGTCTTCTATAAAAGTGCTCTCTCTTGTTGGGCTGATTCTTATTGGGATTGTTATTTTGTCTCGTGTTAGGATTAAGAAATTACTTACTTACTTTGGAGTATTTTTGAAGAGTCTTTTTGTCAAGGAGCGAGGTTTAGGAACCCAGAAAAATCTTAGTAAGATTAAGCTTAAACCGCAGAAGGAAATTCCAAAGATTGCTTTAAGTGAGCCTAGGGCTAAGTCTATAAAATTGAATAAGAAGGTGGAGGGCAAAGTTATCCATAAGAGAACCAAATCTATTCGTAAGAAGGTTAAAAAGATTTTGAAGCGTAAGAGAAGAAGCCCGTTAAGGAATGTCATTGAGAAATGGAAAAGGAAAGGTTATGATACGGAATCGTTGGGTGAAAAGCCGAAAAGGATGGGGCAGAATAAGATAAAGACTTGGGTTGAGAAATGGAGGAAGAAGGGGTATGATGCTGGAGTAATTAATGAAAGGGGGTATGAAGACATGAAAGAGAATGGTTAAAAAAACAATTCAGAGAAGAGATTTTGAGATTTATAGGCAGGGTATTGAGAGGCTAAGTCAACTTCAAAAAGAATTAAGGGCATTAGAGGCAGAATCAAAATATCCGGCAGAAGTCGCGTCTATTCAATCAAAGTTAAAGCATGTATCTGAGATTCCCGCTATAGAAAGGGAGTTTAAAACTCTGAAGAATAAAATTTCAGGAAAATATAAATCTAAAAAGAGAGTTGATAGAACCAAGAAAAAGATTGAAGAGCTCGAGGCTAAGATTGAGAGAAATTCCATGAGGAGTGGCGACGGAACCAAGAAGAAGATTGAAGAGCTCGAGGCTAAGATTGAGAGAAATTCCATGAGGAGTGGCGACGGAACCAAGAAGAAGATTGAAGAGCTCGAGGCTAAGATTGAG
>DAOWCW010000062.1 GCA_030639395.1 archaeon | reverse complement strand
GGGGGTGGGGGGGAGGGGGGGATTTGGGCGGTGGGTTTTAGGGGGTTTTGGGGGGTTGTGGGGGGGTGTAGGGGGGGGGTGGGGGGTGGGGGGTTGGGGGTGGGGGGGGGGAGGGGGAGATTTGGAGGAGGAGGGATTTGTTGGTTTTGTTTGTTTTGGTTGGATAATAAAAGAGGATTTGTATCCTAATTTTTTGAATTTTATCCTAGAATTACAATAAGACTTTAATAAAAAAGTGTTGTTGTTACTACATGAAACTTCTCTTGTTTTGGCGGTTTAACTTCCCGTGATTTAAATTGTCAATATAGTGTTTCACTCGGGAGGAGAGTTTCTGGTGGGGCATTTGCCCTACTGGTTCTTTGAAATGTCGTATGATTGCTAAAGAGGTTTTTCCATATATATTTTTTGTTTGTCTAGCCTGTATCCTAGTTTTTTGTAATATTCTCTTACTCCTATTCCTGAGATTACTCGAATTGTTTTGTGTTTCTTTTTCTTAGCTATTTTTTCTGCTTCCTTCATTAGTTGTTTTCCTAGGCCTGTATGCTGAGAGGCATTGTCGGTTGTCGGTATCCTCACAGATTTTGCTGATTTTGTTGGGGCAGGCTCTTGTCGGTTGTCGGTTGTCGAGGTTATATTTAATGCTTGTCCGTAGACGTGGAGTTCTCGTACCATTGCTGGAAGGTTTTTTTCTAATCTTAGTCTTAGAAGTCCGAAGAGGATGTTATCTTGATTGATTATTTCGATGAAGTATTCTGTTCCTTTGGATGCCTTGTATTTTGTTGTTTTGATTTTTAATTTTGTGTTGACTTTTCGTTTGTCTCTGATTGCGAATCCAATTTCTCGAAATCTTATTTCTACTATCTTATTTTTTTTAAGTCGGATTTTGGCTTCTATGTCGTGGCGCATGTCGATGTTTTTGATTCCGGCGATTAGGTAGTGCGGTGGGATTTCTCTCATGATTCGCATGATTCGGGTGTAGCGTGGAGTGAGTTTTAGCATTTTGATTATGAGTTTTGATGCTGTTGATTTGTTGTATGGAAGATATTCGCCGCCGTAGTATAGGTTTTCGATTTCTGCTCCTTTGAGAACTTGGCATGGGTAGATTTTGATTTGGTCTGGTTTGAAGTCCTGGGATTTGAATATTTTCTTGAACATTTGGATGTCTTTTTTTGGATTTGATCCTGGTATCCCTGGCATGAGGTGGTATCCGATTTTAAATCCAGCTTGTTTTAATCTGTGAGTTGCGTCTATTACGTCTTGAACGGTGTGTCCGCGATTTACTTTTTTATATATTTTGTCGTCGATGGCTTGTACTCCGAGCTCAACTCGTGTTGCTCCCCATTCTAACATGTCTTTTATTTGGGATGATGTGCAGGTGTCTGGACGGGTCTCAATACAAAGAGCTATGCAACGATGTAGAGAAGTCTCGTTTATTTTTTTGGCTTGTTCTAAGGATTTTGCTTTTTCTTTATTTAGTGCATCGTAGCATTTTTTTATGAAGTTTGTTTGGAAAGATTTTGGATAGGAGAGGAAGGTGCCTCCCATTATGATGAGTTCGATTTTTTCTGTTGGATGTCGCATGTGATGAAATGCTTTGAGTCTTGCGTTGATTTGTTTTATTGGGTCGTAATTGCATTCTTTGGCTCTTAGGACGGCTGGGGATTCTGGGGTGTAACTTTGGGGGGCTCCTGCAAAGTCGGTGGTTCGGTGGTTCGGTCCTCTGCGGACATGACTCTGGTGAGCCCGTGGTTCGGTGGTTCGGGCTGTTGAGTGGAAGGTGGGGCAGTAGAGGCATGTTCCGTGGTCGCATTTTCTTGGTGGGAGCATGACAGCTAAGGGAGCAATGCCGGATATTGTTTTTGTGGGTTTGCGATGCTTGGGAGTAAAATTTATGTTTTGAGTTTTTGGTTTTTGTTTCATGAAAGGAGAGGAATTTTAGGGTTTAATTAGATGCTGTATTGGGTGTTGGGGGGTCGGTGGTTGTATTGGGTGTTGGGGGGTCGGTGGTTGGTGGTCGGGGGGAAGGGGGAAATTTGGCCACGGGATTACACGAGATTTCACGAGATTTGGAGGGGGAAGATTGGGGGAGGGGGGATTTAGTCACGAGATTACATGGGACATGCTCCGGAGTGGTTGACAAAAGATTTTTAATATTTATTTGCTTGATTTGTTTTATGGAGCAGGAAAAAATTTGGGATGCTATTGCTGAAAAATGGGCTGATTTTAGGAAGAATCCTGCTGATGAGGTTGTGGAATTTTTAAAGGATAAAGATGGTAAGGTTTTGGATTTGGGATGCGGATCGGGTCGAAATTTTTTGAATAAAGATGAATTGGATTTTTATGGAGTTGATTTTTCTAAGAAGCTTTTGGAACTTGCTAAGAAAAAAGGGTATTTTGAGTTGAAGAAGGGGTTGTCTTATGAGATTCCTTATGAGGATGATTTTTTTGATTGGGTTGTTTTTGCTCGGGTTTTGCATTGTGTTGATTCTGCTGAGAGAAGGCGGAAGAGTTTGGAGGAGGTTTATCGGGTTTTGTCCTCAAAGGATGACTCTGGTGACCCCAATAGTGGGGGCAAGGTTTTGATTTCGGTTTGGGGGAGAGGGCAAAAGAGGGTTAAGAATAAAGGGAAGGAGTGTTTTATTCCTTGGACTACAAATGGTAAAAAACATGAGAGGTATACATATATTTATGATGAGGATGAGTTGGTTGAGGAGTTGGAGGATGTTGGGTTTGAAGTTTTGAGGGTTGAGAGAGGGAAGAATATTGTTGTGGTTGCTCGGAAGAATTAGTGTGTTCTCGGTGGAAATGATTTTTGAGATAAGTGAAAAGTTATTTTTTCTTTATTCCCATGAAGCTCATAAGGTTTCCTTTTTGGAAATCTTGAGGTTCTCCTGAAATTGCATTAATTTTTATTCTTACAATTCCGAGGGCGTTGTCCATACAGGTTAAGTTCCAGATGTCGTCTTTTAGGATTGCGATTATTTTTGTTGGAACTATGCTTGATTTGTTTTCTTTGATGAGTTCTTTGCATTTTGATTCTAGATTGTCTATGTCAATTTTTATTTCAAGAGTTTGAGGTTGCATTGGTTTTGGTTTTGCGGGTTCTGTTGCTCCTGATACCCTTACGGATTTATCTTTGCTATTGGTTGGGGCAAGCTTTTTTGAGACGGAGATTATACTGTCGTGGATTTTTGGTTCTGTAAAAGGATGAGAAAATGCTGCGATCTCATTTTGTGAGGGAAGGAAGAAGTCGAGTTGGATTTGTTCGGTTTCGTTTTCTAGGTCTAGGATTAGAAATGCGACTGTGAAGAATGTATCGGGATTTTGTTTTTTGAAGATTTTGTATTCGGGTTTTACTTGGAGTTCTTCTAAAAGGTCTGTTGTTTTCATCTAAGGGATAGAAATTTTTGATTTAAAGAGTTAACTGAAGAGGCGGATTATTAGGATAAGTTCGACTAGTCCGATGATGAAGAGGGTGTATGCGGCCATAGTGAAACGTTGTCTGATGTTGTTTATTGCTTCTGATGGGTCTCCTTCGAGGGTTTTTCCTGACATGATATCGCTTTTGATTTCTGAAATTTCGGATGCTCCTATTATTGTTAGTTGTGAAAAGAATGCCATCCCGATTATCAGTGTTACAATTGCTTGGAAAATTAATAGTATTTTTCCCCACCTCATTGTATTTGGAAGTTAATGTCATTTATAATTGTTTCTGAGATTTTTCTGACGATGGATGAGTGGTCTATATTAGATGCCTGTGTTGGATGTCGGGGGGAGGGAGAATTTTGTCCACAGATTTTGTTTTGTTTTGTCTATAATATTTTAGAAGAGATTTCGGATTTGATTTTTTCTTTGAATTCTTTTAGTGTCATTGTTATTATTTCTTTTGAGTCTCGTTTTTTTACGGC
>DAOWCW010000028.1 GCA_030639395.1 archaeon | reverse complement strand
ATTTGTGAGAAGTATGCGAAGGTTACTCATATTTCGGTGAAGAGTGCGATGAAGGATTTTATGTTGTTGCGGGTTATTTTGGGGAATGTTAAGATTCGGGAAGAGTTGGATTTGTCTGGGGATGAGATTGCTTATTTGGATCGGTGACGGTGTGAGAGTGTAATAGTCTATTAGTATAATAGTGGGAAGGGGAAGTTTTGGCTACGGATTTTTATTTTGAGATTGAGTTTTTTCCTTAGATAAGGTTCAGTTGATTTAAAAAATAAAATTAGATTTCGCAAGTTATTACTTATTTACTGTTTCTGTTGTTGATTATCTGAAGTCTGGGCTGATGTAATTAAAAAAAGATTAAGCTAGTTGTGGTGCTGGGCAACCTGTTGCTTCTGCGATTGATTCAAGTGTTCGAGGAATTTGTAAGACTTCATTTTCGAGCTTCATTGTTGGGAACACCGTAATTTCTTGATCTGAGCATAATTGAGCGTGTTCTGTCGGTTGTCTGTTGGCGTCAGAACATTCGATAAATACTCCTTCCATGTTCTGTTCTCCTCCGAATGTTTCAACTATCATTTGGCAGTGCCCACACCATGCAGCTCCGTAAACTTTGAAATCTTTTTCTGCGAGACATGAAGAGAATTCTTGAATTTTTAGGTTATCTTCTTCTGAAAATGTCGGCGTTGTCGGTGCTGGTTGCGTAGAAGTTGTTCGTGCCTCTTGTTCTAACGGGATAAGTCCTCCACTTGGGTTGATAAAACTTTTACCATCTCTTGTTACATATACTGGAATTTCTTGTCCTTCTATGGATAATGTTATTGTATATAAAGATCCATCGTCTTCCGTGTTAATTATTTCTGCACCAGCACCTTGTTCAGTTATAAAATTTAGTAGATTTTGTCCTGCTTCTTCTTGGGAAACTATTGCTCCTGTTGTTCCGCCTGTTAGGAATGTTGCGACCAGTAGAACTGCTAGGACTATTGTTGAGATTGCCCAGTAGTTTTTTAGGGGTGAATTCTTGTTAGAAAGTTTTTTTGATGATTTTTTGGATGACCTTTTTTTCTTCATGTTTTGATGAGATTAGAATTGTTTATAAATGTTTTGGACAATTA
This sequence comes from archaeon, assembly GCA_030639395.1. Next base: position 7,911 of record DAOWCW010000028.1, on the reverse strand, counting down.
ATTTTATGGACGTGAAAAGAAAGGTTGCGGAGACTATTAGAAAATATAGGTTGATGTCGAAAGGGGATAGGGTTGTTGTGGCTTTGTCTGGGGGAAAGGATTCGACGAGTGTTTTGTATATTTTGAAAAGTTTGGGTTATAATGTTGAGGGGCTGATGATTGATTAGGCTCCCTTTTAGAAAAAGGTTCCCTGGAATCAAAACTTAGTTAGCTTTAATTTAAAATCAATTTTCTATGAAAAATCAATTTTAAATTAAAGTATTTAATGCGAATTAAAATTTTTTTACGTCGCTGTCCAAAGGACTCCTGCTCCTAAAATTTTAATTCGCGGACTTGGTAATTAGATGGTTTTGGGAATGTAGTGACGTTAGTGTTAAAAGGTGTAATTTCTTTTTTAATATATGGATATTGAGAGAAAAGTCAAGGAGACTATAGAAGAGTATGGATTAATGAAAAAGTCGGACAAGGTGGTAGTTGCCCTTAGCGGGGGAAAGGATTCGACTAGTGTTATATATATATTGAAGAAGCTGGGTTATGATGTTCATGGCTTGATGATTGATTTGTATTTGGGTGAGTGGTCGGATACTCATAAGGAGAACATGAAGAAGTTTTGTGGGGAGTTGGGTGTGTCGTTGACGGTTGTGGATTTGAAGAAGGAAATTGGACAGGGGATTTGTTTTGTGAAGGCGGTTTTGGCGAAGAGGAGAGGTTTGACTGGGTGTACTGTTTGTGGGATTGTGAAGAGGTGGATTTTGAATCGGTGGGCTAGGAAGATGGGGGCGGATGTGATTGTGACAGGGCATAATTTGGATGACGAGGCACAGAATGTTTTGATGAATTTTTTGAAGGGTAATGTTAGTCTCGGTGCTAATTTAGCTCCGATGACTGGAGGTGGCAGATGGCAGGTGGCAGGTGGCAGTAGTGGTTTTGTGCAGAGAGTTAAGCCTTTATTTTTTGTTCCGGAGATTGAGGTTTTGAAATATGCTAGGAAAAAGAAGTTTGATATTCTGTATGATCGGTGTCCGTGTGCGTTTGGGACTTATCGGGTTGATACTCGAGAGTGGATGAAGGGGGTTTTGAGTGAGGGGGATAAATTAGCTGTTGTTGAGGGGTTTATGGCTGAGATGGGTAGTCGGGATTCGGTAGTCGGTAGTCGGGAGGTTAGAAAGTGTGAAGTTTGTGGCGAGGTTTCTAGAGGGAGGATTTGTAAATTTTGTGATATTATTGGGAGTTTGTGATTTGATATATATGTTGGAATGTATAATTGTTTATTAAGTATGGAATTTTTGTTTTGGGATGGAAGTTCAATTAGTTGGTTCTACTGAAAAAATAAATAATCAAAAAGTTGCTAAAAGGTATGTTCAGAATCATGCGAGAGTTTGTTATAGTGATAAAAACTGGGATGAGTTGTTGGACGAGTCCTTTCTTCCTGGTCTTTCTAAGTCTTTAATTAGTAGAGGTCACCATAGCCCATTTGATCATTTTGGTTTGAATTTTAATTTTAATGGCCCAGAGAAGGCGGTTGCTATGGTTTTTAATAATCAGGGAATGTATACTACTTCCGAGAAATCTGCGAGATATACTGTTATGGATAATGTTCCAGATCATCAAAAAGATCTTTATAATAAATGGAATGGTTGGTTTCATGGCGAGATTTCTTCTAGGTTTCCCGAGGCTGATTTTCCTGCTTTGCATAAGAAAGGCAATGACGATAAAACTACTGCAGAAAAACTTTCTCAGGAGAATGCTAGATATATGACGAGCGTTTTTACTCCAACTATTATGACGCATACACTTTCTTGGAGACAGATGAATATACTTTATCATAGTTTTGGTGATTTTATAGAAGAAAATGGGGACGGTGAAAATGAATTTAAGAGAACATTGGCGGGAGGGATGCAGTCTTTTGTTGATTCTCCAGAAGTCAAAAAATGGGTTATTGAGGAGGCTCAAGTTAGAATGAAGGGTTCGATTCCTTTGAGGTTTATTAGGGGAACTCCGGTTGAAGAGCATTTTGGTGAAGATGTTTATTCTACTAATTATGAGGCTAGTTTTGCTTCTTTGGCTCAGCTTCATAGGCATAGACTCGCTGTTTATGATATTTGTGGAGATGTGAAAAAAGGGGCTCCAGAAGGTTTCTATGTTCCAAGGTTGGTTGAGGCCGCTGGTGTTAGTGGAGAATGGAAGTGGGATTTAGGGGAGGTTTCTGAGTATGATTTTCCACAGGCTCAGTTGCTTAATGTTGGAGAGAGGGGGATGAGGGAGCATCTGCCTGCTAAGACTATAGAGCGACAGTGTGGGCTTGTACAACCTGAGACGGCTTGGGTTGTTGATTTGGTTTTGAATAGATATGGCAAGAAGGTTCCTTCTATGAAAGATTTGGCGAATCCTGCGTGTGTTATTGAGGATGGCTGTAAAAAGGGTGGTTGTACTTTTGGTCCTGAGAATTATTTAGAGAGGTTGGTTTAGTAGGTAATGAGGAAAGGAGATTTTGTTGTTTTTGAAGGGATTAATGGATGTGGAAAAGGCACTCAGTTGGAGAAGTTTACGGAATATGTTTATGATTTAAGTAAATCAAATGCTATTTTTAGAACAAGGGAGCCAAATGATTTTGATGATAGTGGAAGAAAAATGAGGGAGATGATGCGTAGCAATGAGGATCCCCATTCTTATAATCTTACTATGTTAAAACATTTTACCCAAAATAGAAAAACTCATAATAGAATTTTTGATTCAATATTAAATCAAGGTATACATACTTTTAGTGATAGATATTGGCATTCAAACTTTGCATTTCAGTCTGTTCAGGGTATTCCTTATGCAGATATTGCAGAAATGAATAAGGGGTTTAGAGTTCCAGATTTAACCTTTCTTTTTGATATCCCTATTGATGTTGCATTTGATAGGTTGTGGGGGCGGGACGGCGAGAGTAGAAGAAAGTTTGATAGTCATGAAGATTTTTTAGGAAAAGTTAGGAATAATTATTTGGAATTGCAGTCAATTTTACCTGGCCTGATTGGGGATGAAAGTATTGTTGTTGTAAATGGGGATCAGTCTGTCGAGGATGTTTTTGAGGAGATAAAAAATGTTTATGATGCTTTTTTAAAGATGAGTAATTCCTGAAAAAAAGTAACTAGTGGTTTATAGTGTTAACTATTGTGAACGAAAGTGTATCTTTTATAACAATAATCTTTAAATAGTTGAGATATTAGTTTTGTCATGTAGCTACAATTTATTGTAGTTAAAAGGGGTGCGAGATACAATATCTTGTATTCACTGTAAAATAACAATATCAAAATGCAATGCCCATACTGTACTTCGAGTGAAACTAAGGTTACGGATAAGCGGGATTCGGGTTCTGAGAGTCGGCGACGTAGGGAGTGTTTGAAGTGTGGAAAGAGGTTTACAACTTATGAGAGGGTGGAATTGGATCTCGGGATTATTAAGAAAAATGGTCAGCGGGAGAAGTTTTCGCGGGAGAAGTTGTATAGTGGGTTGATTAAGAGTCTTGAAAAGAGACCTTTGGCGAGTAAGGAGATTGGAAAACTTGTTGATGATATTGAGGCGAATGTTTATCGGGTTGCTAAAGATAAGGATATTAAGAGTTCGCGGGTTGGGGAGATTGTTATGGCGAAGTTGAAGAAATTGGATAAGGTTGCGTATATTCGGTTTGCGGCGGTTTATAGGGATTTCGCGGATATTGATGAGTTTAGGGAGGAGCTCAAAAAACTTACTTGAGTTTTTTGGGGTTGTAAAAATTTCGACAGTTGTCGTTGTTAAGGAAAAATAAAATGATAAATATAAAAGAATATCAGGAGGCTTGTCAGAAGACGGCAAGGATGATGGATGATAAAGATAAAGAGATTTGTTTTTGGGGACTTGGTGTTGCGGGCGAGGCGGGGGATGTTGCGAGTTGTATCAAGAAGGAAGTTTTTCATAAGAACAAGAGCGTTCGAGATGGGATTAAGGAAAATATTGGAGACATGATGTGGTATGTTGCTATGATTTGTAATTTTTATGGTTGGAGTTTGGACGAGGTTTTGTCTGAGAATTTGGAGAAGTTGAAGAAGAGGTATGCGAGTGGTGGGTTTAGTTTGGAGGAGGCGCAGAGGAATGGGACGATGAAGAAATGGAGTGGTGAAGGCGAGGGTGAAGTTGTTGGAGGAGTGCAAGAGACTGTGTCTCTTGAGGTTGCAGGAAAGGATAGTGAGGTGCAAGATGAGGAAGATTAGGAAGAGAGATGGGAGTGTTGTTTTCTTTCAGGTAGACAAGATTGAGGGTGCGATTTGGAAGGCGGTTCGGGCTGTTGGAGGGGAAAATAGAGAGAGGGCTAAGGTTATTTCTGATAAAGTTGTTGAAAAATTGGAGCGAATTTATGGGGAGCATGGTATTGCTGATGTTGAGGATGTTCAGGATTTGATTGAGAAGGTTTTGATTGAAGAGGGGCATGCAAAAGTTGGGAAGGCGTTTATTTTGTATCGGAAGAGTCGGCAGGAGTTGCGGGATGTTAAGGGTTTGTTTGATACGATTGAGGCTGTTGAGGATTATATTGGCTTGAATGATTGGATGGTTAAGGAGAATTCAAATATGGGGTATTCCTTGCAGGGTTTGAATAATTATATTGCTACGAAGATTGTTTCGAATTATTGGATGAGGCGGATTTATCCTGAGGCGATTCGGAAAGTTCATGAGGCTGGGGATTTACATGTTCATGATTTGGGGACGCTTGGGGCTTATTGTGTTGGATGGGATTTGAAGGATTTATTGACTGTTGGCTTTAAGGGTGTCAAGGGTAAGGTTGAGTCTAAGCCGGCTAAACATTTGAGGACGGCATTGGGACAGATGGTTAATTTCTTCTATACTCTTCAGGGTGAGTCGGCTGGTGCTCAGGCGTTTTCTAATTTTGATACTTTACTTGCTCCATTTGTTCGTTGTGATAACTTGAATTACAAGCAAGTAAAGCAGTCGTTACAAGAATTTGTTTTTAATATGGCTGTTCCTACGAGGGTTGGTTTTCAGACTCCGTTTACGAATATTACTATGGATTTAGAGGTGCCGAATTATATGGTAAATGAGCATGTAATTATTGGCGGGCAGCCACAGATGGATAAGTATGGAGATTTTCAGGTTGAGATGGATATGATTAATAAGGCGTTTGCGGAGTGTATGCTTGAGGGAGATGCGAGTGGTCAGGTTTTTACTTTTCCGATTCCGACTTATAATATTACGAAGGATTTTGATTTTGATAAACCGGAGCATGAGTTGATTTGGGAGATGACGGCGAAGTATGGGATTCCGTATTTTTCGAATTTTGTTAATTCTGATATGAAGCCTGAGGATTCGCGGAGTATGTGTTGTAGGTTGAGAATTGATAATACTGAGTTGAAGAAACGTGGTGGTGGTTTGTTTGGGGCGAATCCGTTGACTGGTTCGATTGGTGTTGTGACTGTGAATATGGCTAGGCTTGGTTATGTGTCGACGAGCGAAGGTGATTTTATGACTAGGTTAGATAAATTAATGGAGCTTTCGAAGGAGAGTCTTGAAATTAAAAGAAAGGCTATTGAGAGGTTTACGGAGATGGGGCTTTATCCTTATTCGCGGTTTTATTTGAGGCAGGTTCACGAGAGGTTTGGTGAATATTGGAAGAATCATTTTGGGACAATTGGTTTGCTTGGGATGAATGAAGCTGTGAAGAATTTTATGCCGGGTGAGGATATTACGACAGAGAAAGGGAGGGTTTTTTCTTTGAAGGTTTTGGATTTTATGAGGAAGAGGTTGACAGAATATCAAGAGGAGACGGGGAGTATTTATAATTTAGAGGCGACCCCGGGAGAGGGAACGACTTATAGATTTGCTCGGATAGATAAAAAGAGATTTGGTCGGATTACTGTTGCGAATGAGGATGCTGTTAGGGATTTAGGAGGGAAGCCTTATTATACAAATTCGTCGCAGTTGCCGGTTGATTTTACTGATGATGTTTTTGAGGCTTTGGATTTGCAGGATGAGATTCAATGTAAATATACTGGGGGGACAGTTTTTCATACTTTTGTTGGGGAGAGGATGACTACGGATGCTGTGAAGAAGATGGTGAAGAAGATTGCGAATGGTTACAAGTTGCCTTATTTTACGATTTCTCCGACGTTTTCTATTTGTCCGACTCATGGGTATTTATCGGGTGAGCATGAGTATTGTCCGAAGTGTGATTTAGAGATTGTAGAGGGAGATAAGGGTGTTGCTGAGGATGTTGTTGCGGAGGAGGAGCGGGAGGCTAAGCTTCTTGAGGTGTCAGAGGTTGGAGGTCAGGATTCAGAGGTTGGGGTGGCTGTTGAAGCTGAAGTTGATAAGAAACCTAAAGTAATTAGTGCGTTTAAGGATAATGTTAAAATTCTTGAGATTGAGGATGAAAAAGGTAAAACTGTGGAGAGTTTTGAGGTTATTGAGGAAATCGAAAATGTTGATGGTGCGGTGGTGGATAATGAGTCTCAGATGGCAGGAATATCGTGCGGTTCTCCTGTGCTTGTGAATGAAGAATCTAAATTAAAAACAAGAGGTGATGGTGATGGTAAATAAAAAGGCTAGGACTAAATGTGAGGTTTGGTCTAGGGTTGTGGGTTATTTGAGGCCTACTGCTCGATGGAATGATGGGAAGTTGGCTGAGTTTGGTGATAGGGTAGTGTTTAAAAGAGATAACGAAAAAAATGATAAAGGTGATGACAAAAGCGAAAATAAAGATGAAAAAAAGAAGGAGTGTTGATTTTTAGATAGCCTATTTGAATTTTTTATTTTTTAGTATAATAATAATTATAAGGGTTGTTTTGTTTTTGAGATGATGGAAGATAAGTTAGATTTTGGTGGGAGAGAGAAAGTTAAGAATTTTTCCTTAATTGGAGGTTCTACTGAAAAGATTGTCGGGAGGCGTTGGGGGAAGTTTGTTTCTATTGAGAAGGGTGAGGGTTATCAGGTTAAGCGGTTGACACTTGATGTTGGAAAGAGGATTTCGTTGCAGAAGCATTTGCATAGGTCGGAGCATTGGGTTGTTGTGTCTGGGGTTGCTGGAGTTGTGCTTGGTGATCCCCGGTTAGATACTAAAGATCGAACGGGGCAGGGAGAGTTTATTTTGAGGAGGGGCGAGTCGACTTATGTTTCTGTTGGATGTGTTCATCGGCTGGAGAATATTGGGAAGATCCCACTTGAAATTATTGAGGTTCAGTTGGGAGAGTATTTGGGAGAGGATGACATTGAGAGGTTTGATGATGTCTCTGGTCTCGGGGTTGCTGGTGATTTGTCGGATGGGGTTGATTTGACGAGTGAGGAATATTGTATTGGCGAGGGTTGCGGAGAGATTAAATGAAGATTGCGGGGCTACAGAAAGTTTCGACGATTGATTATCCTGGAGAGATTTGTTGTACTATTTTTTTGTGGGGGTGTAATTTTAGATGTGGATTTTGTTATAATCCGGCGCTTGTCATCGAAGATGAAGGCGAGGCAACAGGTTATTTTAGTGAAGAAAAGATTTTGGAGTTTTTGTCTAAAAGGATTGGTAAGTTGGACGGGGTTTGTATTACGGGGGGTGAGCCGTTGATGAGTTTGGATTTTAGTTTTGTTAAGAAAATTAAGGATATGGGATTTAAGATTAAGGTTGATACGAATGGGAGTTTTCCGAATAGATTGAGAGAGATGATTGACTTGGGATTGGTTGATTATGTTGCTATGGATGTTAAGGCTTGTCGGGAGGATTATTGTAAGGTTGCTGGTGTTGATGTTTGTTTTGAAGATGTTGAAGAGAGTATGAGGATTGTGAATGATTTTGAAGGCTCGGTGCTAGAGGTTGGGGATGGGAAAGGAAGAGGGGAATTTCGAACTACGGTTGTTTCGGGTTTGCATGATTCTAAGAATTTAGTTAGGATGGGT
>DAOWCW010000056.1 GCA_030639395.1 archaeon | reverse complement strand
GCCTGTATCGCATAATGGTATTGCACCGGACTAGAAACCCGGGCCCTTGGGCATCCCCGTTCGATTCGGGGTACAGGCGTAAGCCCCTCATGAACGGGCCCCGTTGCCAAGGCATAACCTTCGCTTCGCTTGCCCACGATTCGGGGTACAGGCGTAAGCTCTCATCGGTGGTCGGTGTTATTCCATAAAAAATTATGGCATTTTTCTTTTAGAAAAACACGCATGATTTCTTATGGACACTTGGTTTTGTTTGTACCCTCGCTTATTTTGTTGGTTTGGCTGGGGCATGCCATTGTTGGTTGGGGGTTGGTGGTCAGGGAGATTGGGGAGGGGAGAATTTAGCCACGGGATTTTACGGGATTTCACGAGATTTGGAGTTGGGGTAATTTTTGGTTAGCAGATACGGTACAGGCGTAAATTTTTAAATTGAAATATTTTCTAGTTGTTATGCCCATATCGCATAACGGTATTGCACAAGACTGGAACTCTTGACCCTTCGGGGTGCCCAGGTTCGACTCCTGGTGTGGGCGTTCTGAGACACCATGATTGAACCTGTCAGGTTTCCCACAGGGATAACTCTTGCTTTGCTCGACCCTCGACTCTGGCGTGGGCGTTCTGAGACACCATGATTGAACCTGTCAGGTTTCCCACAGGGATGACTCTTGCTTTGCTCGACCCTCGATTTTATTCTAGTTTCGCATTCAGAACTCTAACATCAGGGCTCCAGAGATCAATTTTGTCTCCTTTGAACCGAACTCCTCTAGAGACTTTTTGAATTAACTCTCGTCGGGCTTTGTCTAGATGACGAGGATTGACATCCTCGCGGAGTGTGGGCATTAGGTGTGTCGGGGGGCGGGTTCCGAGTTGGCAAGCTCTGCTTTTGTTTTCGCCTCGGACTGGTGGGCCGGGATTTTCTAGAAGAGTCCTTGGATGTTTGGGTAGGGGAATTAGTATTTGAATTTTCTTTCGTATGTTTTATGGTCCATCCAATCTAGAATAATAGCTATAACTATTGCCGTTCCACCTTCTATAGAATAAGTAAGTCTCCATGCTCCTGGCAGATTGTATTTCCATATATTTTTAACTTTGTATTTTTGAATATATTCTTTTGGGATTAATTTTTTTGGAATTTGTATCCCGCAGAATGGGTTTTTTTCTATATCGCAAAGAGCTTTCTCTAGCTGATCTTTTAGTGGTTTTTCCTCTGTTCTCTCATATGATTCCTGTACTTTCTTGTCTGCAAATTGAACTTGGCAAGGTTTCATTTTTTTATTCTTCCTCTCCATGTTAGATGTGCATTTTTTAGTCTTTCTTCAGCAGCTTCTGGGTAGAATATCCATCCTATTTTTCCCTCGCTATCTACGGAGATTTTACCTGAGACTAATAGATAGTCTAAGATTGTGCTATATGTTTGATACATCATTTTCTTAGGGAGGTTTTCCCATAATTTTTTTTTCTTATATTCTCCATCGCATTCTTTTATGAATTTTTCTACCATTAGGACGGTGTCCAACCTGGGAGATCTTGCGAGATTTTTCTTTTCCATTTTTATCATTCTCACTCTTTATCCCAATATTCTCCTAGGGCACCACCTTCTCTCTTTTTCATGGTTATATCAAATGATATATCCTTATAAATCTTTTGCTTGTCTAATTATTCTAGTTTTGCATTCAAAACCCTAACATCAGGGCTCCAGAGATCAATTTTGTCTCCTTTGAATCTAACCCCCCTAGAGACTTTTTGAATTAACTCTCGTCGGGCTTTGTCTAGATAGAATTGCATGAATTTGTCGGGTTGTTCTTGTTTTAGGATTTTCCAGAAGAGTCCTTGGATGTTTGGGTAGGGGAATTTTGTGATGATGATTGAGTTGCAGGTATCGCCGGCGAAGTCTACTCCTCGGGAACATTTGGTTGTGAAGAGGGTGTTTTGTTTTTTGGATATAAAGTCGTCTACGTTTGCGTTTCCTCCTTTTTGGATTTCTCGGAGTCTTTCTTTTGTGATTATGTTGTCTAGCATAAGTTTTTGGTTTTCTTCTTCTGATGGGAGGTCGCTGAAGGCTGAGACGTGGACTAGGGTTGGTGGTGTTGCTCTGGCGAGTTGCATGTCGAGTGTTTTGAGGTAGCGTTCCCTTGTGATTGTGCCGTTTTTGAAGTTTGAGAAGGAGCAGTTTAGTTCGGCGTTTGTTCTTTTTTTGTGGATTGTCCCTGGATTTTTGGATTCGGCTTCGATGATTTTGAAGTTATCTAGACCGAAGATTTCCTTTAGGACTCGCTCGGAATGTAGGGTTCCCGACATCATAACTAGGACATTGTTTTGCTCGATTAGTTCTTGTAATTTTTGGGCTAGGTTGATTGAGACGATTGTTGCGATGATTGGGTCTTCTTTTGTTTTTGATTTTGAGTTGAATAGTCCTTTTTGGGCTTGGTATGATTCTTGTACCCTCGTGGATTTATGGTTGATATTCACTGGGGCAGACCCTTGATGGATTGAGATGTAGGTTTCGTCGAGGAGGTTTTCGAATGATCTTGCGATTTCTACGATTGTGTTGTAGTAGTTTAGTTCTTCGTCTTCTGCGAGGTTTGGATTTTCGATTGCTGTTTCTAGGATTTGGAGGATTGGGGATTTGTCTAATTTTTCTATGTCTGTTATTGGTGGGTTAAATAAAATGTCGTTGCAGAGTTTGATCAGGTTTTTTACGGCGGTTCGTTTTTCTTGGTCTTTTGGCATGAGGTTTGTTAGGGATGAGACTAGGCGATTTATGTTGATTTTTCGTTCGGAGGAAAAGGAGTCTAGGAATTCGTCGCATTCATCGATGATGTCGAGATCGGTTTTTGGTTTTCGTCCGATTTGGGATTCGATTTGGTATTTCATGGAGTTGAAGATTAGGATGTCGGCGTTTTGGTAAGCTTCGTATTGATCTGTCCATGGGCATCCTTTTTTTCGTTGGAATAGTGCGAATTCTTTTCCGCAAATTGCGTCGTATTTGATTTTTTTGACTTCGGGTAATCCTTTGGGATTGATTTCGGATGGCATGATTGGGGCCCAGTAGGGGCAGGTTGGTGCGATGTTCATTCGTCGGATGTCGGATGCTTTTGAGAAGTCTTCTTTTTCGATGCTTGGATTTGTGGCTATGTATTTTAAAAGTTGGTCTGTGTTTTTCTCTCGGATTTCGATTGTGCATGGTAGGTCTGAGTCGTCGGCTCGTTCTCCGCTGAATGGACATCGGAAGTTGTTTCGACCTTTTATGATTGCGATGTTTAGTGGTTTGTCGTCTTGTTTTAGGATGATTTTTTTTTGGGTGTAGTCTACTTCGTATTGTTTTTGGAGTGATTTGATTGGTACTACGATTGATGTTTTTTTGAAGTGTCTTGCGAGATTTAGGGCGATTGCTGATTTGCCGGTTCCGCAGACTCCTTTGATGAAGATTAGTTTATTGCCATTGTTGATTTCTGTGAGGATTTCTTGGACTATGTCGGCTTGAGTTTTGTTGTTTGAGAAAGTGAGGGGCTCTAGGTATCCTGTGGTGGGTGGTATGTTGTAGGTGTCGGGTGAGATTGGAGATTGAAAGTTGTTAGAGTTTTGATGCTGTGAGCTGGAAGATGTTGAATCTGAATTAGATGTTTTTTTGTATAATGACCACATTTTTTATCTCCTGATGTGTCGGGGTTTTTTGGTTTATAGGTTTTGTTGTTGTTGATTTTGTTACTATCTTAAAATTATAGAGGGGAATATTTATAATAGAGTGTAAGTAAGATTTAGAATGAGTATTCGAAAATTAAGGCTGGAAAAGGAGTTTGTTGTTGGTGACAAGTTTAAGGGATTGCCAGTAGATGATCGCGAGAAGCTTGGTTGTTATATTAAAAATCTTTTAGATGGTGGTGCTGATGAGGAGGCTATTCGATATATTGTGACTTTGCTTGAGAATCAGACAGAGTTGGGTTTGAGGGATGGACTGACTGGACTGTATAATAGACGTAAGCTTAATGCTGTTATGGAAAGGGAGCAGGCGTTGGTTGAAAGGCATTCTCGTCCTTCTTCAATTATTCTTTTGGATGTTGATTATTTTAAACAGGTTAATGATACCTATGGTCATGTTGTTGGAGATTCTGTTCTTAAGAATATTGCACAGATTATGATGAAGCTTGAAAGGAAGGAAGATTTTTCTTGTAGGTATGGAGGTGATGAGTTTGTGATTGTGCTTCCTGAGACTAATGTGTCGAGTGCGTGTCTTACTGCTGATAGGCTTCGGAAAAATATAGAGAGTACTGTGTTGAATTATAAGGGAAGGGATTTGGAGAAGATTACGATTAGTGCTGGGGCTAGTAATATTTATGCGGGGAAAAGTGTGGATGATGTTATTTCTTGTGCGGATACTGCTTTGTATAGGGCAAAGTCTGATGGGCGAAATAGGGTTGCTGGGTATTGATTAGCTGTTTGCGAAGTTAGGGTGGTGGGTGGTCGGTATTTGGGAATCGGGGGTCGGGGGTTGGTAGTCGGTGGTCGGTGCCTGTATTGGGTGTTGGGGAGTCGGTGGTTGGTGGTCGGGGGGAAGGGGAGAATTTAGCCACGGGATTTCACGGGATTTCACGAGATTTAGAGGGGTCTAGTTCGGAAGTCGGGAGTCGGTGGTTG